>DMBB01000311.1 GCA_003446295.1 Erysipelotrichaceae bacterium | reverse complement strand
ATAAGATGGAACGCTACAGGCATCTTGGCATGGAGATCGCTTCCCAGCATGCCATCGGTCGCGGCATGAACTACTACAATATGATCCGTTATCCGAAACGCCGTGTCTGATTTGACACATATGTGTCAATCTGCTGAACATGGTGTTTTCTTTTTGCTTTTTCCGATACAATCAAGTTGAGGTATGTGAAAATGAAAAAATTCATGGAGACTCTGAAGGACAAACTGGCTCCTTCATTTGAAAAGCTCGCTGCCAATCCGTATGTTGTCGGTATCAAGGACGGCATGATGTCGACCGTACCGTTTACGATCTTCGGTTCCGTATTCATCATTCTGACACAGTTCCCCAATGACGCATGGAAGGCGATCGTCGCGCCGTACTCAGCAATGCTGAATGTACCGTACAATATGACGATGGGCATCATTGCGACATACGTGGCCTTCTCGATCGGCTACAGCCTGGCCAAGGCGCTGAAGCAGGATCCTTTGATGGGAGGTCTTGTATCCTTCGTTGGATTCATGATCCTGCAGGTGGATGAGAGCTATCAGCTGTCTACCGCATATTTCGGATCAAAGGGAATCTTCACGGCACTGCTGACAGCGATCTTCTGCGTCAAGCTGCTGCAGATCTTCAAGAAGAACAACTGGGTCATCCGGTTCCCGGAAGGGGTACCCGAGATCGTATCCAATTCATTCTCCGCACTGATCCCGGGCTCTGTTGCCCTGACTATCCTGTTTGTGCTGCGATGCGTGCTGGGTCTTGAGATCCCGCTGCTTGTCACAAAACTGTTCTCACCGCTCGTATTTGCCCTGAACTCCTATCCGGGCATTCTGGTATATGTTTTCTTCTGCCAGCTGCTGTGGTCTGTTGGCATCCACGGCCAGTCCGTACTCAATGCAGTAGGCACACCGATCTTCACGTCATTCATTACGGCTAATACAGAGGCATTCATTGCAGGAGAGCCGATCCCTTATATTACTGCGACAGGCTTCGTTCAGTGCTTTGTGAACATCGGCGGGACCGGGGCTACGCTGGCGCTTGTGCTGCTGATGATCAGATCCAAGGAAAAGACCTTAAGCACGCTTGGCAAGCTGTGTCTGCCGGCCGGCTGCTTCGGCGTCAATGAACCTGTTACATTCGGTCTGCCGATCGTCATGAACCCTGTGATGATGCTGCCGTTCATATTGATACCTTGTATTCTGACAACAGGAACGTATATTCTGATGGCGCTGAACATCATCGGACGTCCTGTTGTACAGGTACCGTGGATCATGCCGCCGGTCATCGGTGCATATCTGACGACCAACGGAAACATTCCTGCTGCTCTATGGTGCTTTGCTGAGATCATCCTGACCGGCATTATGTATTATCCGTTCTTCAAGACACTTGAAAAAGAACTCATGACAAAAGAAACAGCCAAGCCGCTGCCTGCGGAAAATGCTGAATGATCTGAAAGCCTGTAATCGTCAATCCAGAGACTGCATTATCGTGCGGTCTCTTTTTTCAGCATGATGAACAAAGAAATCATGATTATTTCATGCACCTGGACAGTGATAATTGACAAATTTAAAGTTGTACTTTAGAAAATCCAAAGTACAACTTTATATATGGTATAATATAGCTGCGAGTAAGGGAAATGTATATGTATAAGAGAACAATATTAAAAGAGATTGAAAATTCAATTGAACACTTTCCGGTCACGATCCTCTCCGGACCCAGACAGGTAGGAAAGTCCACGGAACTGTATCATCATATCCGTTCTCTGGGGTATACATACATTACTCTGGATAACCGCGCGGAATTGATGACGGCAAAAAATGATCCTGAACTCTTTCTGAAAAATCATCCTGCACCTTTGATCATTGATGAGTGCCAGCGTGCTAAAGAACTGTTTCCTGCAATTGAGGAAGAAGTCAATAAAGCAAGACTGGAAAAAGGATCAAAATCCGCAAATGGTATGTATGTGCTTTCCGGCAGCAGTTCAAAAGCATTGCTTGAAAATGCGAAAGAATCCATGGCCGGGAGAGCAAATATATTGAAAATGAGTCCGTTGAGCATGCGTGAGATCCATGATGATTTTGACACTCCGTTTGATGTTGATAAGGTACAGTCGGTCAAACGTGCAGCCGATTTTGCAATCACAGAAAAAGAACTTCTGGAATATATCGTCAGGGGTATGATGCCTCAGCTGTATGATGATCCTGATACACCCAGAGATCAGTTTTTCTCAGACTATATCGAGACGTATATGCAGAAGGACCTGCCGGAAGTTCTGGACGTAAAAGATGATCTGAAGTTTGAAAACTTTTTAATGCTGCTGGCTTCAAACAGCGGTGAAGAACTTGTTTATGACAATTATGCCAAACAGATCGGGGTATCCTCCCCGACAATTAAAGAATGGGTCAGCTGTTTGGTTAAGACCGGGATTATATGGTTGGTAAGACCATATAATGATCAATCGATCGCCAAGCGGATCGTCAGGCGTCCTAAGATGTATTTCTTTGATACAGGCCTTGCCTGCTATGAAGCAGGTATCCGTGATGCGGAAACACTGTCCAGAAGTTTTATGAAGGGACGATTTGTGGAAACATATATTGCAAATGAGATCCGCAAATCATATATGAATAATGGAATTGACCAGCCAATCTATTATTACCGAGATGCTCAGCAGAATGAGGTGGATCTCGTAATTCCTAGAAACGGAGTAATAAAGCTGATCGAATGTAAATCAGGCTCTAAATTTGACGCCTTAGATGTTAAAGCATTTTCTTGTTTTGATCATACAGAATTGAGAAGGGAAACAGATGCAGTCATCTGTACGACAGATTCAGCATATCCGATTACGAAGGATGTGATCGTGCTTCCTGTTTCTGCAATATAATGGCTTCTGCTGCTGTGATCATTCAGATATTTCAAAAACAAACAGCATGTTCATATGTGTTCTCACACATTGACCATGCTGTTTTTATTCTGTATCAAAGAGACTTATACAATTGTCGGCTGGTTTTCCAGGATGACCTGTTCGATCACATGGAATACATCTTTCGGAATACTGCCGGATATGCTCGGCTGCATCAGTATCTGCCATTGTGTCTGTGCCATGGAGTATTTCTTTGGGATACGGCAGATCAGACCTTCATTCTGATCCCATTCCATGATCTCTCTGGTAATGGTGGTGACAGAAGAGGTGAGTCCCTGCGAGGCCAGCTTATAGAGTCCGGACATGTTGCGGATCTCCTGGATGATATTCGGGGTGAAGCCTGCTTCCCTGAATATGCTGTCGGCAATCGCACGGCTTGCCTGTCCTTTTCTGGTAAGGGAGATGGGTTCGTTCTTCAGCCAGACGGGATCGAGGTATTTCCTTTCGGCGTGCATTTCAATATGTGCTTCCGCTTCGCTTCCTTTGCGCAGGATGATGCCTGTGGACATCTTTCCGAATAGAACGGATTCAAACTGTCCTTTCGGCACAGCCTGATTGACGATGATCATATCCACTTCACGGCTATCCAGTGCTTCCAGCATATCTTTTGTCTGTGCATCCAGCACGGAGAAACGGATCGTCGGACATTTCTTGCTTAGTTCAAGCAGGAGCCCTGCAGAACACAGCGAAGCGATGAAAGGGGCCATGCCGATCCGGATCTCACTCAAGGCAGGGTGGTCCATCAGATAGATCTGCTGTTCAAAGTCAGCGTATGTTTTCAGCATGCGTGCGATGGCCTTTGAAAAGACCATACCTTTTTCGGTAGGACGGAGTCCTTTGTTGGAGCGTTCAAACAGCGGGAAGCCGACTTCACGCTCAACGCGCTGCAGACACTGGCTGAGCGCAGACTGGGTAATGAAATGTTCTTCTGCAGTTGCTGAAATGTTGCAGTTCCTGAACAGGCTGTTAAGCCATCTCAATTCTTCCAGTTTCATGATAAGACCTTCTTATACCTGACTTCATTTTACTATAAGAAACGCTTATGGCGGAAATGTTTTGCGAATGATGAAAACACAATGTAAGCGGTTAATCTGTAATTGAACAAACCGGTACAGCAAACCGGAGTGAAGGAGGGGTAAAATGAACACTCAAATGCTGATCTGTATTCTGCTGTTTGTATGCATGCTGGTAAACTTCCTGCTCGGAAAGTTCCCGCTGGGCACGATTGCCGGTGCCACTGCAGCACTTCTTGTTATCACGGGATGCACAAGTCCTGATACGATCCTTGCCGGTATCGGCAATAAAAACACCGTTACGATCGGATGCATGATCATCCTCGCAGCGGGTCTTGGGAGAACATCTTTCCCGGCAAAACTGACTGCCGGCATCCGTAAGATCACCAGAGGCAACTATAAGCTTGCTTACCTGGGCGTCCTGCTGATCGCGCTTGTCCTGACAAGCATGCTCACAAGCCCGATGGCTGCTTATGCGATCTGCTTCCCGATCATGGATTC
>DMBB01000189.1 GCA_003446295.1 Erysipelotrichaceae bacterium | reverse complement strand
TGTCAGAAATCATGACAGGGAAGGCGTGCTTCAGGCAATGAAGAAGCTGATCATGATCCTTAAGGAACCATACAGTTTCTCGCAGTCTGTTCTGTTTGAAGGACTCAGCACGAAAGAAGCACGTATTGACCAGAGTGTCATCAACAGGCTTATGGATGAGATCAGAAACAAGGCAGAAACGGACGAAGACGGCTTTATGAAAATTGACGCAGAACTGATCCGTCTCCTGGAGGAAGGAAAAGTATGACGAACGCTGTTGAAGTACATGAACTGAAAAAGGCATACGCACATTTTGATCTGTATGTACCGGAATTCACGATCCCGTTCGGATCGGTCATGGGACTGATCGGTGAGAACGGCGCAGGCAAGACGACTCTGATCCGTCTGCTCTGCGGCGTCATCGGAGCGGACAGCGGAGAGATCACTGTGCTTGGCACAGATCAGATCCGCGCAAGAAACCTGATGAATGACGTAGGCGTTGTAACGGATGAAGAAGCGCTGGTGCCGTATATGACCGCAAAGGAAACAGGCACCATGATGTCAGGCATTTACCGGCACTGGGATGCTGAAAAATACAGGCAGCTGATACAGATGCTTGATGTTCCGCAGGAAACAAGGTTCGGTGAACTGTCCAGAGGAAACCGCATGAAAACAGCACTTGCCTGTACATTGAGCCATCATGCAAAACTGCTGATGCTGGATGAAGCAACAGGCGGTCTTGATCCGGTGGTCAGGGATCATGTGCTGAATCTGATCACAGAGTTTGCCGCACAGGAAGGACATGCTGTATTAATGTCCTCCCACATCGTTTCAGATCTTGAAAAAGCCTGCACCGACATCACATTCCTGCATCAGGGCAGAGTCATCCTGTCAGAAAAAAGAGATGTCCTTGCACAGAAACACGGCAGTATTGAAAAGCTGTTCCTGGAAATGGCAGAAAGGTAAATCGTATGAAAGGTCTGTTTTATAAAGACGTACTCGTATTGCTGAGAAAGTTCCGCACCTATATTCCGATGTGTATCCTGTTCGTCGGTATGGGCGGGATCATGGAGGACGGCATGTTCTGGGCAGTGTACGGCGTCATGTTTACCGCAACAATGGTATCATCCCTGATGGCGGATGAAGAAAACACCGGATGGAATGATACGGCATCTTATCTTCCGCTGTCCGCCCGTACACAGGTGAGTGAGAAATATGTGTTCAGTCTGCTGTGCATACTCAGCTTTATCGTCGTGTATACTGCCGCGGCGATGATCGGCGGAAAACCCTTATACGAAATCAGCACAGGCCTGGTTTCCATCGTCATGACTTCAGAGATCGTATTCCTGTTTTCGCTGCCGTTTACGATCATGTTCGGCGTACAGAAAAGCGGACTCATCCGTCTGATCGTAACAGCGGTCCTTGTATTCTTCGGGATCACGGTCCTGCAGGGCGGACAAGGCTTCCTTGAACTGCTCGCCGGGAAAGAATACATGATGTACATCATTCTGCTGGGGACAACAGCACTGTATTTTCTCTCCTGGTATATTTCCATCATACTGAAAGAGCGTGTCATTCAGAATTCGTAATAACTGGTTTTCATAAGAATGCACTGACCGGGATATCTCACACAGGGATATCCCGTTTTATGACAAACGGCATAAATTGGAGAATATTCTTTCCGTAAAAATGCGATCATCGTATACAATAAGCAGGTGAATGGAGATACAGCATGATTCTTTCCCTGGAAAATGTCAGCTTCAAATATGTTACGGAACCGATCCTCGATCACGTGAATTTTGTCGTGAACGAGAAAGACAAATGGGGCGTTGTAGGTCTCAACGGCGCAGGCAAATCAACGCTGCTGCAGATCATGGCGGGTGTTGAAAAGCCGGATGATGGACAGGTCATATTTCTGAAGAAATACAAGATATCCTACTGCCCGCAGTCTATGGAATTTCCTCCCGGAAAAACGGTGTATGAAACGGTTCGCTCATATGTATCGGAAGAAACGGAAGTATACCAGATCAGATCCATACTGAATAAGCTCGGCATCACCGACCATGAGGAACAGATCGATGTGCTCTCCGGCGGTCAGAAAAAGAGGGTCGCACTTGCAATCTCTTTGATCCGCAAAGCAGACCTGTATCTTCTGGATGAGCCGACCAATCATCTGGACCAGGATATGATCGTGTGGCTGGAACGCTATCTCCAGAGAGTATCCAAGGCAGTTGTCCTTGTGACCCATGACAGATATTTTCTGTCACGCATTACCGACCATATCGTCGATATTGAAAAAGGTCATCTGTATGCATATGAAGGAAACTATGCGGATTACCTGGAACAGCGTGAGGTCCGTTACCGCCAGGCTCTGGCTGCGGAACAGAAACGTCAGAACTTTCTGCGCACGGAGATCGAGTGGATCAGAGCAGGAGCACCTGCAAGATCGACCAAGCAGAAGGGAAGGATCCAGCGGTTTGAACAGATCGCCGCAATGGAAGCCCCGGAAGAGAGGGTATCGCTGGAACTGAAATCAGCGAACACACGTCTTGGAGGCGTAACGATCGAGATCAATGACGTCTCAAAAGCATACGGTGATAAAAAGCTGTTTTCGGGATTCAGCTACAATGTCGGCAGGATGGACAGGGTCGGGATTATCGGGCCGAACGGATGCGGAAAAAGCACGCTGCTGAAGATCCTGACCGGACAGCTCGAGCCTGACAGCGGAAATGTCAGGATCGGCGATACCGTGAGGATCGGATACTTTGCCCAGCAGAATGAAGTGTTTGAAAAAGACCAGCGTGTGATCGACTATCTGAAAGACTTCGGGGATATCGTATATACCGCAGAAGGTGATCCGATCACAGCCAGCCAGATGCTGGAACGATTCCTGTTCTTCAAGGATGAACAGTATAAACCGATCTCCAAGTGTTCAGGAGGAGAAAAGAGAAGACTGTATCTCTGCTCGATCCTGATGGGCGCACCGAACATTCTGGTGCTGGACGAGCCGACCAATGACCTGGACACGGAAACACTGACGATCCTGGAAAACTATCTGGATGATTTCAAAGGGGCAGTCCTGACAGTCTCCCATGACAGATACTTCCTGGATAAGATCGCTGACAGACTGTTTGTGTTTGAAGACGGAAGGATCAAAGTCGTTCAGGAAACATATTCCGATTACCTGGAAAACAAAGAAAAGAAGTCAGAGTACAAACCGGAACAGACGCAGGCGCCTGTGCAGGTGAAAAAGCCGTCCAATCGTCTGACCTATATGGAAAAGAAAGAACTGGCAGCTTTGGAAGAGAAGATGCCGGAACTTGAGGCAAAAATCAAGGCTTTGGAAGATCAGCTGAATGAACTCACGGATTTTGAAAAGATCCGGGAAGCAGGGGAGCTGCTGGAAGAAACAAGGAATGCCCTGGAAGAAACAGAACTCAGATGGATGGAACTGTCCGAAAAAGAAGCCTGAGCAGCGGAGCATATCTGCTGCTTTTATCATGCAGGCATCCGAATTTATGAAAAAGTTTTCATTAAATACGAAAACAAGCAAAAAATATTTCATATTTATTTACACTGAATCTTGAATTGTGTCTGCAGACAAGTAAAATGAAAACAATTCAATGAGCAGAAGAGTATCCCAGGAAGCCCATCAGCGAGCCGGAACAGAGTGGAAGTCCGGCGGCAACACCGAAGGAGAAGCGCATCTGTGAGAAGCTTTCCGGAACTGACAGTATGGAAAGCCGTCTGCCGCGTTAAGGC
>DMBB01000043.1 GCA_003446295.1 Erysipelotrichaceae bacterium | reverse complement strand
GGCTTTGCCGGCGGACGCATCCAGGTCAAAGAAAACAGCACAGATACAGAGCACTTCCATCCTTACCGCAGTGCGGAAGTATATATGGACAGAAAGCTGCTTGGTGTCTTCGGTGAAGTGCATCCCGCATATGCCGCTAAATTTGACCTTGGCAGAGTCGTTTACGCAGAGCTTGTGATCGACTCCCTGTTCGAGACAAAGCCCGGCAAGCTGCGCTTTGAAGCGATCGACCGCTATCCGAGTGTCTCCAGAGACATTGCCCTGGTGGTACAGTCTGATGTCACTGCCGAGAAGATCATGAATGTCATCCACAAGACAGGCAGAAAGCTTGTCAGAAAGATGGAAGTATTCGATGTCTATGAAGGCGAACATGTAGCGGAAGGATATAAGTCCGTTGCGCTGCGCATCGTCTATCAGGCAGCCGATCATACGCTGAAGGATGAAGAGATCAGCCAGATGCACGCATCTATTCTGGACGCCCTCAGCAAACAGCTGAAAGCACAGTTAAGAGCATAAAAAACACGCAAAGGATCGTATCGTCAGGATATGATCCTTTTTCAAGAGTGATATGATGTGTTCAGATACCGGAGGAAGACCATCATGAGTCAGCGAGAGATCACAATGAACAGCACACTGCAGGAAGTATATGAAACGCCTGTCGGTCATGACATCCTTGCCTGGATCCTGCTGCAGCTGGGCGTTCCTGAAAAAGTGCTCAGGAATCCTGCAGTATGCAGGCTGAAGCTTTCTTTGATCGTGAAACTATCAAAAACGATCCTTTCAGAGCAGTTCTGGCAGACATTCCTGAAACTGGTCAATCGTGAACGGGAAGTCTCTGTATCACGCGGTACGCCCCTGCATGAGGCATGGTGGAAGGAAGCGGTCTTCTATCAGATCTATCCCAGGTCCTTTTATGACAGTAACCATGACGGAACAGGTGATCTGCGGGGTATCATTGAAAAACTGGACTATCTGAAAGATCTTGGCGTGGATGCGGTATGGCTGTCACCCATCTATGATTCCCCGCTGGATGACAACGGATATGATATCCGTGATTATCATCAGATATTGCCGCAGTTCGGCACGATGGAAGACTTTGATGAACTGCTGAATGGCCTCCATGCACGGGGCATGAAGCTGATCATGGACCTGGTCGTCAACCATACCAGTGATGAACATGCATGGTTTCAGCAGGCACTGAAGGATCCGTCTTCCAGGTACAGGAACTATTACTTCTTCCAGGATGATCAGGAAGGGAAATATCCCAATAACTGGACTTCAAACTTCTTTGGTCCGGCATGGAACCATTATGAAGATGAGAAACAGTACGTAATGCATCTGTTCTCACCAAAACAGATGGACCTGAACTGGGATGACCCGGATGTCAGGGAAGATGTGATCACCATGATCCGCTGGTGGCTGGAGAAGGGTGTAGACGGTTTCCGCATGGATGTCATCAACTACATCTCCAAAGAAGAAGGACTGCCTGACGGGGATCCGTTTATCGGAGAACTGATAGGATATACAGGCATTGAGCATTACTATTACGGTCCGCGTTTCCATGAATACCTGCGTGAGATCCGCGCAAAGGCATTTGAACCGTATCATGCTTTTTCGATCGGTGAAACGCCGGGCTTTGGCATCCGGATGGCACAGCTGGTGACAGCAGAAGAACGGAAAGAACTGGATATGGTCTTCTCATTCGACCATCTGGAAACACCCGGTCATGTTCGCTTTGAAGATTACCGTTATGACCTGAACGCATTCAGGGACAGTATGGATACATGGATGCGGGAATACGGCAGTCAGTGCTGGCCGACCATTTTCTATAACAGCCACGACAAACCTCGTATGGTCTCCAAGATCGACCCGGAAGGGAAATACAGGGAATCATTATCTGTTCTGCTGGGCGTCATGCAGATGACGCTGCGGGGAACACCGTTTATCTACCAGGGAGATGAGATGGGATTAGGCAACATTCCCTTCAGAACCATGGAGGATATTACGGATGTCGAGTCTGTCAATAAATATGCTGAACTGCTGAATGATCACGAACCTTCAGAAGCCTTCAGAATCATACTGGCAGGTACCAGAGATCACGCAAGAGTCCTGCTTCCATGGAATGACAATGCACCGGAATGGGCAGAACAGACGATCAATGAAGCTGTAACTAACGCATATAAAGAGCTGATATCCTTAAGACATCAGCACCGTGCACTCGTGTACGGGAATTATGAGATGCTGTATGACTGCAGGGACAGATATGTATACCGCAGATATGATGAACATGAATCATTCATCATTGACTGCAATCTTTCCGATCATCCTGTCAGAGCATATACGAACATGACGGGATATACACTGATCCGGCCGCACAGGTATGCTGAACTGAACACTCTGCAGCCGTATGAAGCCAGGATCTGGTTCAGAAAATAAAGAGCCCTGCAGATGCTGAGAAACATCTGCAGAGCAGTTCTGTACCCACAATTGATGCATTCTAAACGCAAAACGATCAATTTTCTGAAGTTTTGCGTTCAGGATCTTCAGATATCGATGATCAGAACTGCTGTACTGTTCAGCTGGTTCTGATCTTTTTGAATACTGCGTATGCGATCAGTGCACAATGAGCAAGCAGTGATACAGCAATGCAAATCCTGCGCAGGAATGTAGACTCATATCGGCAGATATAAGTACCTGCTTTCTGAGGGACAAAGCTGACGAGCGCGCGCTCATCCGATGCGCATTCGACCGCTGTCAGAGTTCCATCTGATCTGTATACACGGTATCCTTTGTACCAGGTCAGAGGTAGCTCGATCTTTGTACCGGCATATTCTACCGGTACGTTGATCTGCACTTCATTTCCTGTTTTTGTATATTCGACGGGCAGGATCTCCTGGTCTGTATTTCTGACAGCCGGTTCGTATTTTCTGAAGTCAGGAGATGCCATCGGCAGATAATCACCGCCTGCCAGTTCGACTCTCATATATGATGCGGAATAATACGGATCGCACAGTTTCCCTCCGGTAATGTCTTCATAGACTGTTTCCGAGGTAATGCCGAATGTCCTGTCAAATACAGGATTCAGATGCCATACGCCTTCACACAGCAGTACTGTCATGAATACGGCGATCCACACTTCCCTGTTGAGACGGGATAATACCGCTGCAGCAGGTACGCTCAGCAGGATGCCTGCCAGCGTGATCAGACGCCACGGGAACTGCAGTACACGCAGAAATGAGAGGTATTTCCACGGAACGAGCGCACATGGCAGGAACAGGAAGATGTATCCCAGGATCATGCATGCGTAAGGGAATGAATCCTTTTTCTTTGAGACCTCGGGATACAGGACCGGCATGATCATCAGGAAGTATCCCGGATTGACGACCATTGCCTTGTCCTTTTCATACTGCTGTCCGGAGTAGCCGAATACCGTACGGTTGACAAGATATTTCCACCATGTCAGGGAGCCTGCTTCAAGGTCGCTGTGCTTTGCATACCAGCTGACATAAAGCTTCTGCGAGAATACCTGCTCGAGCATCGGTATGGTAAACCATGCGGTCAGCAGGAAGGCGGTGAACGCGCCATAGAACAGTGCTTTGAATATACGAGGGTCTTTCCAGAAGCTTCGCATGAATGCCATGATGACAAACAGTACAGCACCCATGAGGAACGTCAGATTATGACACCAGATGAGCCCTGCAAGTCCGATCGTCAGCAGATACCATCTTTCCGGATGATCGTTCCATAACACTTCATACAGTCCGCTCAGCAGCACCGGCAGAAACATCATGGCTGCTGTCTCGCCGACAGCGCTTCTGACAAATACATCTGTGATCCTGTAATTGCAGAACAGGTATGCGATCGTTACGGCCAGTGAGGCTGTAAAGTGACCTGTCAGTCTGCTGAACAGTTTCTGGCATGTGTATGCTGTAATAAATGTATACAGCCAGATCATTGCGATATAGCAGTATGACAGCGGCACATGCAGCAGATAGAGCAGGGCGGCAGGATATACAAGGATATCGCAGTAGAACAGCGGACTGGCATAGCCGTATCCATTGTTTTTGTACGGGTATATTGCCGGCAGCAGATCGCCGCGGCTGATCGCTTCCGCAAGTCCCTGGATGCGTGAGAGATGGAAGAATGTATCGTGTTCCACGCCGACAAAGTCTTTGAACAGCCATGGATAGACAAAGATCAAAGACAGGATCAGTGCGGCGATCAGATACTTTCCGCGATGTGCTGTATGACGCTTCATCCGAAGTACCACCCCGGCAGCCATTCGAGGAAATGAATGTATGCGCGCTCTGTTCCGAAGCCTGCTGTTGCGGGCAGGAACAGGAAGAACAGAATGACGCATAATACCGTAAACAGTCTGATGTATACGATGTATTTCCTGTCAGCACGCAGCAGCGTTCTGAATGTATGCACAACCGAAAGGATCATGAACAAGCTTGTCGGATAGAAGTGATATGCGAATACGCAGCGCTGTACCAGCGATACCCATGGAAGGTAAGCGGTAAGATAACCGATGACGATGATATAAGCTTCGCTGTCACGGTGACGCAGTGCATGCCAGAGCGTGAAGAAGATGGAGAAGAACCCAGCCCAGCACAGCAGGGGATTGCTGAAGCAGGCGATCGAGTGATAAAGACCGCTCTTGTCTGCTTTGCCGAAATACCAGATGGGACGCAGGTCAAGGATCCACTGATACCATGTGCTCTGATAAGGATGCGTCGCTTCCAGATTGATGTGGTAATTGTAGATATACATGATCTGTTTCCAGACATTGGCAATGCTGTAGCCGTCTCTCCAGACATGCGTCGGGATATAGGATACCCAGTAAATGATAATGGGGATAAAGATAAAGAAGACAAAGCACCAGAGGATCGTGATGAAGAGATGCTTCATGAATACATCACGGATGATCATGCACAGCTGACGTTCCCGAGGACTTAACTGTCTGGGCCTTCTGAGTTTTTTCATTGCTGTATTGTATTCACGCCATCTCTGGAACAGATTGCTGAAGAGGATGATTGCCAGTCCGACCGCACTGTAGCAGGCAGTCCATTTCGTGGCAATGCCGAGTCCCATCATGATCCCGCTGAGACACAGCAGCTTCATCTGTTCCTTCAGGGGCGTATCGTAGAATCCGGTGTAGTAGTAACGGATCATATACAGGAACATGAACAGGATGAAGAAGACGCTGAACGGTTCCAGCGTACCGATCCTGGATGTTGTCAGATGCATGAAGTCAGCTGCGAACAGGATCGTTCCCCAGGCACTGTACCTGCTTCTGCGGAACAGCTCCTTGCATACCGCATAGAACAGCGGCACAAGCAGAATGCCCGTCAAAGCCCCGGGCAGTCTCCAGGCAAACGGATTCATGCCCAGCAGCTTGATAGACACTGCCATCAATGTCGTGCCCAGCAGCGGATGCACGGTCGCATACATACGCTGTCCGTTGGCGATCTCCCAGGCATTGCGCGGATGATAGACTTCATCGAAATAGCCTTCGTCATAATAAATCGGATCCAGGCAGACAAGATCCTGCTCATCGATCATCAATGAGCCGGGATACTTACCTGAACTGTATTCGTCCGCTTCCACTTCAACGCTCAGCAGGCGCTCGGCACCGACTGCCTTGAACGCCAGTTCCGTCAGCGTATCGTTCTTGCTGGAGCTTGTGACACGGATATACGGATAATCCCAGTCACCCTTGGTGATCGTATACTGATAGATGCTGCCTTTGGATAATGTGGCTACAGGTTCCCATATGGAAAGATCAGAGGATCCTTCCAGAAGGATATCGTGAAAGCCGAGCTGGTAGGCGTCAGGATTGCTGTTGTTGTCGCCTTCCCCGTACACGGCATATACCGCATCAAAATGAGTGGCTTCCGTAAAGTGCAGGACCACTGACTGCGGTGTGGCAGAGGGCTGCCATGTCGTGGACGGGAATATCCTGCTGCCAAGCTGATGCAGCGATACCACAGCATATGCAGCAGTGATCATGCATACGTAAAACCAGTCACGTTTGGTCCATACAGGTTTTCTGCGTGAGACCCTGATAAATGTTTTTGTTTTCGGCGGAAGCTTCTCCCGCTTCCATCTGATCGGCGCAAAACGGAAAAACAGCCATATCAGCGCGGATACAAGGAGTATGCGGAATAATACTATGAGCAGTTCAGTGTCATAGAACAGCGTCAGTCCGATCGTTCTCATAGATACAATTATACACTTAAGCAAAAGTATCGTGTAAAACAACAGATGAAAAGGGTATAATGTTAAAGTTGATCCGGAGGTTTCAAAATGGCAAATTCAAACAATTACAGCCATGTTCAAAGACAGGCCGCCAGAAAAAGCACACCGCAGCTGCCGATGAACTGGTTTAAATTTCTGATTTACTGTCAGCTCTTCCTGACTGCACTGTCGGAACTGTCCAATGCATATCTGTATCTGACCGGGAATGTGTACGCTTCAGAACCGGGCGGTGCATCAGCTTTTTACGCCCAGTTTCCGCCATTCCGCATCATTAATTTGCTGTTCGGCGCTGCCGGGATCTTCATGGCTGCCTTTGCCATCTATACAAGATTTCAGCTGTCCGGCTTCAAGACAGGCGCTCCGTCACTGCTTCTGAAGTTCAATCTGACTTCAGTATGCGTGACCATGGTCTACCACCTGCTGTATGCGATCTTATCCGGCTATTACGGAGTTACGATGACAGGCAGAGAGATCATGTCCTATATCAGTCTGTTCGGTATCGGAATTGCTTATTACCTTGTCAATAAGTCTTATTTCGGCAAACGCGAATTCATGTTCAACAGATAAACAGACATCCCGGAGGAGAAAAACCTCCGGTTTTTTTCTCCCTTTTATAATGAGGACAGGTAAGCTTATGAACATCAAACAGGCAAGTGAATATACCGGAATATCCAGAGACATGATCCGCTTTTATGAAAAGAAGGGGATCATTCATCCAGCAAGAAAAAAAAACGGATACCGTGATTACAGCAGCCATGACCTTCTGCTTCTGGTAACAGCCAGACAATACAGCTGCCTGGGCATTGAGCTGGATACCATATCAGAGCTTTTAAAGCAGAATGATCCGGAAGTTTTCTGCAATGAGATGGAGCAGGCAGTCAGCCGTCTGAAAGAAGAACAGCTGCGTCTTCTGCAGCAGATGGATTATGCGGAAAATATGAAAAGCATATTCCGCATGGCATCCGAAGGGATCGATCACGAGATCGTCAGGCACGGAGAGCTTTATTATTACCCGAGAACGGATGTCAGGTATTTCGCGGACCTGTATGGGTACAACAGCGCACGGCCTGCATTCCTGATCCGGAATGAAAATCTGGAGCTGGAAGAATACCCGCAGGAACAGGGCATGCTGTTTCTGAAACCGGTCGGATCAAAGCTCACCTGCACATCTTATCAAGAAGGCACATTCATGCATTTCCTGCGCCGCTTCCAGCCGGATATCGTGATCGGCAGAAATATGATCCTGCCGATGATCCGGACGATCGAATCAGAAGGATATCGTGTTTGCGGCGATGTATTTATTTCCATGGTGCTGGGAGACTCCTGTACCCGGGAAGAAGACCTGTCCACGGTCGAGTTTGAAATATCAGAACGTTAAATCTGTCTGAATACAAAAACAGCATCCCGGGGTGACCCCGGGATGCGGTTGTTATAAACTCATCAGTA
>DMBB01000237.1 GCA_003446295.1 Erysipelotrichaceae bacterium | reverse complement strand
AACCGAGCGTATGGATCCGCCACAGGTCTGTCTGGGTACGGATCTTGCTGGTGGCATGCCTCTGGAACGCCATGACCGCATCCTTGCTGTCCATGCCGCATCCGTCATCCGTGACTGTCAATGAGGCAAGTCCGCCTTCCCTGACAGCGATGGTGATCCTTGTACTGCCTGCATCGATCGCATTCTCGACCAGTTCTTTCACAACACCCTGGGGGCGTTCAACAACTTCTCCTGCCGCGATCATATTCGCGGTCTGTTCATCCAACTGTACAATTCTGCTCATAATATCTACCTGCAGAAATTATATACTATAATTGTCAGAAAGGAGGTCTGCATGCGGCTGAAAGAAGAATTCCGAAAAGAAACTGTCATTAACAGATCCAGATTTATTGCCTGTGTTGCGCCGGTTTTTTCCGAAGAGGAAGCACGGGCATATATAGAAAAGATCCGGAAGGAATTTCCGGATGCTTCACATGTATGCACTGCCTATATGACAGGTGAAAACGACATGATCCAGCGCTCCAGCGACAACCATGAACCTGCCGGTACAGCCGGCGTTCCGATGCTGGAAGCCATACGCAAGAGCGGGCTTTCTTCAACATGTGCCTGTGTCGTCCGTTATTTCGGAGGGATCAAGCTTGGTGCAGGCGGACTGATCCGGGCTTATTCCGGTTCTGTCACGGATGCTCTGGCAGAAGCGAAAAAGCTTGATAAGGTCCCGGTAGATGTATGGCAGATCACGTTTCCCTATGATCTTTCCGGCAAACTGGAAGGCTGGCTCAGAAGAAATACGGAAAATGCGGAATTTGATTACAGTGATCAGGTGACCTGCCTTTTCGAAACACGGGAAGACGGTATCGCAGACACGATCCGAGACCTGACCAGAGGCGCAGCGGAAGCGGAACTGGTGGAACATACATTCAGAGAGGTGGAAGTGGCATGAGTGATATTAAGATCGAACTTGAAACCTGGGAGCGGAAAGAAGTGTATGAGCATTTTCTTCATACGGAAAAACCGTTCTGGTCCGTCACATTCCGGGCAGATGTCACCGAACTGAAGAGATATGCCCGTGAATGCCATCTGTCCTTCTATCACGTCATGGTATGGGCGGTCAGTGAAGCCATGAACCGTACGGATGCGTTTCTGTATACGATCCGTTCGGACGGCATCTGGCATCTGGACAAACGGTATCCCAGTTTTACCTATATGCCTGAAAACAGTTCCCTGTTCCGAATTGCAACAGTAGACAGGGATGTGAAAACACCTGAAGAATTCTGCAAGGCCGCTGCTGAGATCACTTCTGCCCAGGAGTGCTTCCTGGTGGAAAGCAAGGAATCGGACCAGCTGATCTTCATATCCTGTCTCCCCTGGATCGATGTAACAGGACTGACCAATGAAGGAATGACAGATCCCTCCGACAGCATTCCCCGCATTACCTGGGGAAAATATGAGGAAGAAAACGGCAGGCTGGTGCTGGGCATGTCACTGGAAGTCAACCACCGGCTGATCGACGGCGTTCATATCGGTGAGTTTTACCGGAACTTCCGTAATGTACTGGAGAACCTGCCGCAGAAAATATAAAAGCTTCAGCCGGGATAATCCCTGACTGAAGCAGATGAATATTGAATCTGATAATTGATTTATTATGCCTTCTTTGCGTTCAGTATCTCTTTTCTGATATTGTACGCAAGCATGACAACAGCCAATACAATGAACACGCAGGAGATCGGAGAAGTCAGGAACGGCAGGAAGCTTCCCTGGCTCTTCATCAGTCCTCTTCTCAGGTTTGTTTCCAGTGTCGGGCAGAGAATGAAAGCAAGGATCGTCGGGGCTACCGGCAGCTTTGCTTTTTTCATGACCCATCCGAGGATACCGAACAGCATCATGACAAGTACATCAAATACACGGTTGTTGTTTGCGTACGCGCCTACAACACAGAAGACGGTAATGATCGGAAGAAGAATATTCTTCGGAACCTGCAGGATTCTGATAAAGACACGGATTCCCAGGAACTCGATCAGCAGCATCATTACATTTGCGATCAGCAGTGCTGCGAAAATACCGTAGACCAGCGGACCCTGTGTTCTGAACAGCAGCGGTCCGGGTGTGATTCCGTGGATCATGAATCCCGCCAGGATCAGCGCAGTCGTGTTGTCACCCGGAAGCCCGAGTGTCAGCAGCGGTACCATCGCGCCGCCGGTGCAGGCATTGTTTGAAGCTTCGGAAGCGATCAGTCCGTCAACGATGCCGGTTCCGTATTTTTCAGGATATTTGGAATGTCCTCTGCATACGGAATACGCAAGCAGGTTGCAGATACTTCCGCCGAGTCCCGGCAGGATGCCGACGCCGGTACCGATCAGGGTCGACGCGAAGAAGTTGAATCCCTGGCCTTTGATATCATCCCTGGTAAACCCAAACCCGCGGATCTTGAAATCCTGAGTGGACAGATCCTGCTTTTTGTTCTTGTTTTCCAGGGCCTCCAATATATCTGCTATGGCAAAGAATCCGATCAGAATAGGAAGGATCGAGAAACCTGCACTGAGATCAGAAATACCGAAGGTAAATCTGCGGAAGCTGGTGATCGGCGCGATTCCGACGAATGCAATGATGAATCCGAGCATGCCGCTGAGCACGCCTTTTACGATCGAACCCGATGCCAGTGATACGATCATGGTCATTGAGAACAGTGCGATCGAGAAATATTCATACGGTCCGAACTTCAGAGCGAATCTGGCAATGAACGGAGCCAGGAACATCAGGATAACATAGCTGATCAGTCCTCCGAAGAAGGAGGCTACGATACCGATACCGAGTGCCTTTCCTGCTTCGCCTTTCATGGCCATCGGATGGCCGTCAAATGTAGTAGCGACTGAAGATGCAGTACCCGGCATTTTCAGAAGGATCGCGGAGATCAGACCACCCGAGGTACCACCGATATACAGACCGCACAGCAGCGCAAGTCCGGCGATCGGTTCCATGCCGAATGTGATCGGCAGGAACAGCGCAACGCCCATCGTTACCGACAGACCGGGGATCGCACCGACGATAATACCCATGAAAACGCCGAGGAAGATCAACGCCAGAATCGGAAGATTCAGAATTGATACAAATCCGGTTAAGATATCACCCATAATGACGCTCCTCTTAAATGATTCCCTTCAGAATACCGGCAGGGAGACGGATCCCGAAGAACTTGGTAAAGATAAAATAGATCAGAAACACCGATACGATCGTCAGTGCGCCTAATTTCAGATAATTTGTTTCTTCTTTTTTTGTCATCAGACAGAATGTCAGAAACAGGAACACAATACTTGTGATCAGGAATCCAACCGGTTTCAGAAGTTCCGCATACAGAATGCATGCGGCCATCATCACTGCTGCACCCTTATAATTTTTCACAAACTCAGGTACTGTCTCTTCATAATCCTGAGCTGCTCTGAAGCCGTCATACACCAGCTTCAGAGACAGCGCAATGATAATAACAGAGACGATTTCCGGCAGAAACGCTGCTCCGATTAAGTTGTTTTCCTGAATACCGATCGGAATGCTCATCGCCAGAAGAGCGATCCCGATCAACAGGCTGACTGCACCTGTAATCAGATCAGAATACTGTTTCATAGGAATGGAATCTCCTAAACGGGGAGTCAGTTATCAGTTATTGGCAGCGGTAAAGAGATCTGCGTACTTCAGGAGGCTCTCTTCAATCTGCTTAGCATAAGCGGTTGCTTCAGCCGGATCCATGTATACAGGTGTCAGTGCATAGGAGTCCTGAGCCGCTTTTACGAAATCCGGGTTTTCAACAACTGCCTTCATTGCTGCACTGAATGTATTGACTGCATCATCCGGTGTGTCCTTCGGGAATGCTACGAAGAAGAATTTTCCGAATTCCATGTTCAGGCCCTGTTCTTTTGCTGTAGGAATATCATTGAACAGAGGGTTGCGTTCAGCGGACAGCAGTGCGAGCGGAATGAATTCTCCGGTTGCGATGTAGTCTTTGACAAGTGCATATTCAACGTTGATGATGTCTGTATTGTGACCTGCAAGTGCAGCGATCTTATCTGCGTTGCCGCCGATATCTACGAGGTTCAGATCAATTCCTGCTTCTTTTTCAAGTGCAAGACCGACGAGCTGAGGATATCCGCCGACAGCCATACCGTATTCGATGTTGCCCGGATCTGCTTTTGCTGCATCGATGAATTCCTGAAGTGTTGTGAAACCGGAATCATTGTGTGTGATCAGAAGTGTTGTATTTGCCTGAAGGCAGACACCTGCGAGACGGAAATCATCCAGATTATAGTCATAGATTCCTGCGATCTTCGGAAGCATCGCTTCTGTGTGGAAGAACAGAGCCTGGTAACCATCTGCTTCACCTGTACGGACCTGTTCCATACCGACTGTTCCGGAGGAACCTTTCACGTTTACGACAGGGATTGCAACGCCGAGTTCCTTTTCTGCATACTGGGCAAAAAGTCTTGCGTTTGCGTCTGTATCGCCGCCGGCTCCGACCGGTACGACCATCTGAATATCACCTTCGGGATAAGAAGATTCGGGAGCTGTTGAACCGCCGGATGAAGATCCGCCGGAAGAAGATCCACCGGAAGAAGATCCGCCGCTGCATCCAGCCAGGAGTAATGCTGCCATTGTTGTTCCGAGAATTGCCTTCAGTGTCTTGTTTTTCATAGTCTTTCCTCCAAAATACACGTGCACACTGTTTTCAGCATGATCCGTTTTCTTGACCGGGACATGCAATTAAGTAATAAAATAAAAGTAATAACTGTAATACCTGTTATAACACTAGGTTGATAAGATTTGCCGGTGTGATTGTTTTAACCGGCAATGTTTGATCTTAGTAGTGACTGTTTCGTACGCTCTCAATGATCCTGCCTTTGGAATCCCTTACATGTTCACGCATACTTGCTTCTGCCCTGTCAGGATCTCCTGAGCGGATATCGTCCATCAGCTTCCTATGCCAGTAGCGGGGATATTCAACTTCTTTCGCCCTGACGGTCAGCGCATTGCAGAGGATCCAGAACAGATTGATCCGTTCAAACATGTTCACCAGCATTGCGTTTCCTGAGAATTCCGCCAGTGTTTTGTGAAACCTGAGGTGTGCGTTTCTTGACAGTTCGATCGTGTCTTCGGCATATGGAACTGTATCCAGCCTTTCTGCGATCTGATACAACTCATTGAACTGTTCATCTGTCATCCTCTCACTCAGTATCCTTGCTATCTGGCATTCGATTGCTTCCCTGGCTTCCAGTGAATCATTTACTTTCTCCACTGTAGGGATCGTTACGTATGATCCCCATTTCGGCTTTGATTCTACAAGTCCGTCTTCTTCAAGCCTTTTCAGCGCTTCGATTACCGGGATCACACTGACATTTGTGATTTCAGCCATCTTTCTTCTTGAAAGCTGCATTCCCGGGGGGAATTCCCCATCTAGAATTTTCTGTACGATAATTGAGTAGGCAACATCCGGTGCAGTTACGAAGCTGTCACCCGTGTTCTGCAGTTCTGTAGTCATGTTGTAACCTGTTATTCCTTCCACCCAAAAGATATAACTGTTATAACAGCGTGTCAATCCTTTTTTGTCATTTTTGAAGGAAAAATCGACAGATTTAACGAAAAATGTGAACGCTTTCCTATTTTATATACGAAAACGGAATTTTCATTCAATTTGGCATTGACTTGGTGTTATAACAGGTATAACATGAGAGCGTAACCTGTTGTTATTACTGTTATATCGTATGGAGGCAATTATGAGTGATCTTGCTGCGGAACTGCTCTTTCTTGAACAGGAACTGCAGGTCCCTTCCTTCTCAAATGATGACGCTCTGATGCTTGGCCTCTGTGCTGTCGAATGGATCAAAGAAAGCGGAAAACCGGGTGTATATATTGTAATAAAGCGCGGTGCATCTGTTCTCTTTACACACTGCATGAAAAATGCCAATGAAGACAACCGGCTGTTTGCGGAAAGAAAGATCCGCACTGTGGAAATGTTTGAGCATTGCTCCATGTACGCAGGTGAAAAATATAAATCCAAAGGCAGGGTTTTCGAATCGTATTATGACGAGACTGTGTACCAGTGCAAAGGCGGTGCATTCCCGATCTGTATTCCGGGAACCGGCATGGTCGGAGTGATCGGTATTTCAGGGCTCTCAGCAGCGGAAGACCATGAGGTCAGCATAATGGCACTTCGGAAATTCATTCAGAAAAAACAACGATCGGCTGAAGCCGGGCAATAAAAGGTGACTGTCATGTATCAGCGCGAATATGAGCGGCGTGTACGCACTGCTGTCGTCGGCATTGGTTCTCATTCTTATCGGAACATTCTTCCGGCACTTCATTTCCTTCCGGTTGAACTGAAGGCCGTCTGCAATCGCAGCAATCGTGATATGGCAGAAAAAACTGCAGCTGAATACGGATGCAGATGGTACCAGGATACGGAAGAAATGTACCGGAACGAGGATCTGGATGCTGTACTCTTCTGTGTTTCTGCAGACAGACATCCTTCTCTTATAAAAGAAGCATTCTCCCACGGCATTCATGCCTGGGCAGAAAAACCGCTTGCAGTCAATTCACTGCAGATTGAAGAACTTATTTCACTGCGGAACGGACTGGTCGCAATGGCCGGCTATAAAAAGGCATTTATGCCCGCAGTCAGGAAAGCATTGGAAGTGATACACAGCAAAGAATACGGTGACCTTCAAAGTATGCTGGCGGTCTATCCTGTCCGTATACCTGAAGGAAATACCAAAGACTGGCTGAACAACGGCTGTCATCCCCTTTCGGTACTGCTTGCGGCAGGCGGAAAAGTTGACAGCGCTGTATCACTTAGAAATGAAAGCGGATCCGGAAGCAGTGTACTCTTCTTTGAAAACGGAACTGTCGGAACGCTGCTGCACGCATGCGGCCCGCAGCCTCTGGAAGATTATCATTTCTATGCACCATCATGGCATCTGCAGATCGACAACACCAGCAAAGTCATTCTCCAAAGAGGCATTCCTTCTGTCTATGGAAGAACGACTTCATTTGTACCGGAAGGTTTTGATTCCGGAGCTCTTGTATGGGAAGCGCAGAACTGTAAAGCCACCTTGGAAAACATGTCATTTTTCCTTCAGGGAATCTATGATGAACTTTTGGAATTCTTCACATGCATTTTGGAAAACAGAATGCCTCAGACCGGTTCTCTTGAATTTGCACTTGAGCTTACAAAAGTATATGAGGCATTGATGGAAAGCAGAGGAAATCGGATCGATTTATAAAGCCAAACCACGAAAGGTAAAAATATGAATTTAAAAGAAAGACTTAAAAACGGGGAAACTGTTTACGGAACAATGATTCGCCTGCAGCGAAATCCGGCGTTCTGCATCGTTGCCAAAGACGCAGGGATGGACTTCATCATGTTTGACTGCGAACACGGCATTTATAATCTTGAAACTCTTCACGATATGTTCCAGATGGCTCACGCAGCAGGACTGACTGCAGTGCTGAGAGTTCCGATGCTTGATAAGGAAAGCATCTCCCGTCCGCTGGATGCAGGCGCATGCGGTGTTATGGTACCGATGACGGAAACTGCAGAACAGGCAAAGGAGATCGTACATTGGTCCAAGTATACTCCGGTCGGAGACAGAGGATACGGTTCCGGGATCGGCGCTACCTATTATCAGGTCGGAATTGAAACAACAAAAGCCATGCAGGAGATCAATGACAGAGTCCTGACAATTGCACAGATCGAAACAGCCCTGGCAATTAAGAATATTGAAGAGATCGCTGCAACAGAAGGCGTCGACGCACTGATTGTCGGACCGAACGACCTTTCCATCTCGCTGGGTGTTCCCGGCCAGCTGACAAGCGATATTGAAGTAAATGCGATCCGTAAAGTTGCGGACGCATGTCATAAATACGGTAAAGCATTCGGTATTCACGGACCTGAGAGCCTGCAGGAGATCTTTGCGGATGATATCAATCTCTGCATCCATACAACTGACGCCGATATGCTCAGAAATGCAATGAAGGACGTGAAAGCCCGCCTGCAGAGCTTCCGTTCACATGAATAAGATGAAGAGGTGAGATTATGAGAGATTCTATTCACAAGTATTTCCAGGTTGGAACGATCCAGTGGATGAGCTATCCGAGGATGGACGGACTGGAGTCACTGAAAAAGATCTGTGCTGATGATTATTTCGATGCGATCGAAGTAAATGTCAACAAGTTGGGTGCTTACCGTGAAGAAGCCAAAGCCCTCCTTGAACAGTCACATCTGAAAGTATGCTACGGTGCGCAGCCTTCTCTGCTCGGACCGAAGCTGAATCCGAATGACCTGGATGAGGAAGGAAGGCAGAAAGCAGAAGACACATTGAAAAACTGTCTGGATGACGCAGAATACTTCGGTGCGAAGGGCATTGCGTTCCTTTCCGGCAAGTGGCAGGAAGAAACAAAAGAAGAAGCTTACCGTCAGCTGCTGAAGACGACTGTCAATGTATGCCGTTATGCTGCATCAAAAGGTATGATGGTTGAACTGGAAGTTTTCGATTATGATGTTGATAAAGCATCACTGATCGGACCGGCTCCGCTGGCTGCCAGATTTGCGGCAGATGTCCGCACACTGTGCCCGAATTTCGGACTGCTGGTCGATCTGTCACACTTCCCGATCTGCCACGAAAAATCCGCTGATGTGATTCGTACCTGCCGTCCGTATATTACACATCTCCATTTCGGCAATGCTGTTGCAGATAAAGACGCAGAGGGATATGGTGATCTTCACCAGCGTCTCGGCTATCCGAACAGTGCGAACGATATTCCGGAGCTTCTGGATTATTTGAAAGTACTCAAGGAAGAAGGTTTCTTCCGTGCAGATGAACCGCTTGTTCTTTCCATGGAAGTATCCCCTACCGCTTCTGAAAGCGAAGAAATCATTCTTGCAAATACCAAGCGCTGCCTGAACCGTGCATGGGCACTGCTGGAAGACTGAACTAAGGAGACTGAAACATATGAAAATTGTTGTTCTTGACGGTTATACCGAGAATCCCGGCGATCTTTCCTGGGATGCATTCAAAGAATTCGGTGAAGTCATCGTATATGACAGAACCAGCTATGTTGACGCTGACATCATCCGTGAACGGATCGGGGATGCCGAGATAATAATCATCAACAAGACTCCTGTTACAGCAAAGACATTTGAGACATGCGGAAACATCCGTGCTGTCCTTGTCCTTGCGACCGGATACAACGTTGTTGACGTCAATGCCGCAAAAGCGAGAAACATTCCCGTCATCAATGTTCCGACATACGGAACACAGATCGTCGGTCAGTACGCTGTCAGCCTGCTGATGGAGATCTGCTCTCATATCGGACACCACAATGACACTGTCCATGATGGAAGATGGGAAAGCAATGTTGACTGGTGCTACTGGGATTATCCGATGATCGAACTGTACGGCAAAACAGCCGGCATCATTGGTCTGGGCAGGATCGGTCAGGCTACAGCAAGGATCCTCAATTCCCTGGATATGAAGGTGCTTGCTTTCGACAGAACACCGAATGAACGCGGTAAAGAACTGGCGGAATATGTTGAGCTTGATGAACTGTATGCACGTTCTGACGTGATCTTCCTGCACTGCCCGCTCTTCCCGAGCACAGAAGGCATGATCAACAAAGACAGTATCGCCAAGATGAAAGACGGCGTCATCCTGATCAACAACAGCCGCGGTCAGCTTGTCGTTGAACAGGATCTGGCTGATGCACTGAACTGCGGAAAGGTATATGCTGCAGGTCTGGATGTTGTTTCTACAGAGCCGATCAAAGGTGACAACCCTCTGCTCAAGGCTAAGAACTGCATCATCACCCCGCATATTTCCTGGGCAGCACAGGCAGCCAGACAGAGGATCATGGATATCACTGTCGACAATCTGAGAGTTTTCCTGGAAGGAAATCCCATCAACGTCGTAAACAAATAAACATGTAGATATGAAAACCATGCCGGCCGGCATGGTTTTACTGTTTCGGAATGAAGCGTATATTCAGATCGGTGTCTTTGTCGATCCCGGGGATCTCTCCGGTATTGTTGTACTGCCAGATATCAAAGACATACGGGAAGTCCGTCGATACGGATACTTTGTGATAGGAAGCCAGCCAGAACGGAAAGTCGTCCTGCAGGTCAGCCATGTTGATCTTGTATGTCAGCCAGTTCTCACTACCGTATACAATGGCGTCATATCCGGCGTCTTTGATGACCTGACAGAATGCCCTGGCAATTTCCGTACGTTCTTCCGTCGTCAGATCAATGATGCGGTCATGATCCGTGACCTCTTCCATATCATAGGCAATCGGGAATCTGATGCCGTAATCCTTGATCTCATACAGAACAAACCTGGCTTCTTCTTCCGCCTCTTCAACTGTTTTTGCCTGGGAGAAGAAATACACGCCGAGATCAATGCCTGCTTCTGCTGCACCTTTCATGTTCTGATGATAAAGGACATCTTCATGGACCTGGCCGGTTTCATAGCCGCGGTATCCGACGCGTACAAAGGCGAATTTCACGCCTGCTTTTTTGACCTCCTGCCAGTCGATCTCTTCGTTATGCACAGATACATCGATGCCTATTTCAGACTTATAATGTTCGTCTTCATATACCCAGAACTGATCGCTGCCGTCCATGTTTTCCCAGTCATAATCATGCAGATATCTTGGATCGGGCGTAGGCGTCGGTTCAATCGTGGGCTGCACGGGAGGTGTATGTCCGCCTGACAAAGCGATCATCAGTGCCGCAAACAAAACAATGCACAGCAATGTGATCAGAATGGCCACTGCCAGTGCCAGGTAGTTGATCCTGCGTTTGCGTCTTTTCGGTGCCGCCATGAAACGATTATAACATGCTGTTCATAAAACATCATTTATACTTAAAGTATGACAAAACAGTTTAACGGAATCTTTTTTGATCTGGGATGGACACTTGAAATACCGGAAACAGGTGACTGGATGTTAACAAAGAAATTCAGGGAATACTATCCTCTGGAAACTCAGCAGTCTGTGGACCGGACTGTATGGAGAAATGCCCTGATGAAGGCCAGCCAGCCGCTCATCGAACATCATCAGATGCGGACACGGGAAGAAGAGGAGGACGCATTTACCGGTTTTTACTATGATCTGATCACCAATGCAGGACTTCAGATCACGGAAGAAATTGCCCGGGAAATATCGCATGACCGCACGTATGTTTATGAACCGAAGTATATCCTGCTGCCGGATGTCAGAGACATGCTTGTGAAGCTGAGAGAACAGAATTACAGACTCGGAATCATATCCGATACATGGCCGAGTACTGTCCAGAGACTGGAACAGTACGGTATCGCAGATCTGTTTGATTGCCAGACCTACAGCTATCAGCTCGGGGTTTTCAAACCTGATCCGCAGCTGTATCATGATGCTTTGAAGAAGCTCGGACTTCCTGCACAGCAATGTGTCTTCGTGGATGACCTTCCAGGCAACCTGGAAGCTGCCAGTAAACTCGGCATTCATCCGGTGCAGTCGCTGGTCAAGCCGGGTACCAAAGCTGATCCCCGCTTTGATTCAGTCAGCAGACCGTCTGAACTTCTGGAACTATTAAACAGAAAGTGTGATCAAGATGTTCAATGTTCATGATATTACACGTGATGCGTGCATGCTGAGAGGTCATCTAAGAAAACAGGGCTATGACTGGTGGTGGCATTCCTTTACAGCTCACGATGCCTTGACGGGCGAAGAAAAGCCCTTCTTCATCGAATTCTTCCTTTGCAATCCGGATCTGGCGCAGGATGAACCTGTACTGGGACAGCTGCCTGACCGTCCCAAACCCTCTTATCTCATGGTAAAAGCAGGCTGCTGGGGTGAAGATCATTGCCAGCTGCACAGGTTCTTTGCATGGAAGGATGTCAATGTACATATGGATGCGCCGTACTCCGTTCAGGCAGACGACTGCCTGGCATGTGAAACAAGGCTGAAGGGTTCCGTACATGTT
>DMBB01000050.1:3837-4125 GCA_003446295.1 Erysipelotrichaceae bacterium | reverse complement strand
GGTACTCTTGCCAAAATGATAGAAATCTGCCATATGCACCTCTGACATATATTTTAGCATTGCGCACAGAAAAACGGCATTTCTGCCGCTTCTTCTGTATTATCCGATCACTGATTCCGTTGTTTCCGTACCTGCGCACATCAGTGCCAGCAGCATTGCGATCTGGCATCCTTTGTACGCGCCTTCTTCACGGAACTGTTCCGCCAGGGAATGGCATCTGGAATCATATCCGGAGCCGCCGCCCAGACATACCGCAGGCAGACCGACTTCGATCGCTCTGGAGCAGTT
>DMBB01000050.1:0-3645 GCA_003446295.1 Erysipelotrichaceae bacterium | reverse complement strand
TCATATGTGATCGTGTCTTTGCCCCATCTGTCTGTTTCTTCTTTGCAGGCTTCTTCGATACATGCAAAGATCTTGTCCTTCAGCTTCAGCAGTTCTGTCTGATCGGAGGAACGGAAGTTCAGCGTGATCGTAGCCTTGTCAACGATGGCATGGATCGCGGAATAGCTTCCTGCATAAGCACCTGTTACAGCAAATGTTGTGCGGGGGCTCTCCGGTACCTGCAGCTCAGCGATCTTTGCGATCGCTCTGCCTGCAGCGTGGAGCGGATTGGCTACCTTTGCGAAAGCGCCGCTTGCATGTCCGCCGATGCCGTAGAAGTTGAATTCATATGTATAGATGCCGGTCGCCTGATAAACGATCTGCTGATAGCCGTCGCCGTCAATGGAGATGCTGGCTTCCAGTTCAGGATGATGCGTGACATAGTCCTTCATTCCGCCCAGTGCACCCATGCCTTCTTCACGTGTCGTGCCGACAAAATAGATGTCGCCTTTTGTCTGAATGCCTGCAGCGTTCAGTCCGCGGATCGTAGAGAGTACGGATGCGCATCCTCTTGTGTCATCCACAATGCCCGGGCATCTGATCCAGCCGTCTTCACGGACCATCTTCAGTTCTGTATCCAGCGGGAATACGGTATCCATGTGGCCTTCCACAAGGACCGTCTTTCCGCCGCCTGTGCCTCTTCTCAGACCGACAGCGTTGCCGAATTCATCGATGTGGCAGTCTTCCAGACCTTCCTCCTTGAACATTTCAAGCAGTCTTGCGGCCTTGTTTTCTTCGTGGAATGTCGGAGCGGGGATCAGGGTCAGTTCCATCTGTCTCTGAATGATGTTCTCCTGGTCTGCTTCCATAAAGCTGAGTGCGTCCTGTACATCAGAACGCTTTGTCAGTGTTTTCAGTGCTGTGCTGACTTTTTCCGAAACCTGGTATTCCATATGAATCGTTTCTCCTTTTTTCCTACAGCAATTATTGTAAACATGTGAAAACACGCTTGTATATGTGCATGCATGCAAAAAAGGAAAGAACCATGCCCGCGGCATGAAAAAAAACCGGCTGTATTTTCACAGCCGGCAGGATGTTTGCCGTTTATTAATATTCAGGCATTGCAGGAGCAGGCGTCGGATTCTTTTCAGGAATCTCGGCGATCGCTGCTTCTGTTGTGATGAACAGACCTGAGATGCTTGCGGCATTCAGCAGAGCGGAACGTGTGACCTTTGTCGGATCAATGATGCCGTCCTTGAACATGTCGACCCATTCACCTGTCTTGGCATTGAAGCCGAAGTTCTTTTCCTTGGCAAGCTGAGCTTCATAGATCTCATTTCCGTCATAGCCGGCATTCTCGGCGATCTGCATGATCGGTTCCTTCAGAGCATCGAGAACGATGTTCATACCGCGCTGTACATCAACGATATCGGACTTCAGTGTATCTCTGACATCCTGATATGCTTCAACCAGTGCAAGTCCGCCGCCTGTAACGACGCCCTCAGCAACTGCAGCCTTGGTAGCGTTCAGAGCATCTTCAATACGGAGCTTCTTGTCCTTCAGTTCTGTTTCAGTTGTAGCGCCGACTTTGATCAGGGCAACGCCGTTTGTCATCTTGCCCAGACGTTCCATCAGCTTCTTCTTGTCATAGTCTGACTTTGTATTTTCGATTGCTGTACGGATCTCAGCAGCACGCTGTGCAACGAGTTCCTTATCGCCTTTTCCGCCGAGGATCGTTGTCTTGTCTTTGCCTACAACAACCTTTGCAGCAGAACCCATGTCCGTGACCTTCATATCAGCCAGGTTCATGTTCAGGTCTTTTGCATAGAAGTTTGCACCTGTCATGCATGCGATATCACCAAGCTGGTTCTTTGCATTGTCACCGAAGCCGGGAGCCTTAGTAGCGACAACATTGAATGTGCCTCTCAGCTTGTTGATGATCAGTGTGCTGAGTACTTCGTTGTCGAAGTCATCAGCGATGATCAGCAGCGCACGGTTGGACTTAACGACTTCTTCCAGTACCGGCAGGATATCCTGGATCGTGTTGATCTTCTGGTCTGTGACCATGATCAGCGGATTTTCCATAGTTACTTCATTCTTCTCACGGTCTGTGACCATGTAAGGAGATACGAAGCCCTTGTCATACTGCATGCCTTCTGTCATTTCAAGAACTGTTTCAAAGCTTCTGGATTCATCAACATTGATGACGCCGTCTTTGCCGACCTTGTCCATTGCATCCGCAATGATCTTACCGATCTCTTCATCACCGGAAGAAACAGTTGCGATGTTCTTGATATCTTCAGAGGAACTGATCTCATGGGAGTTCTTGAGCAGAGCTTCAGCAACTGCCTTGGCAGCCTTGTCAATGCCTTCTCTCATCAGAACAGGATTTGCGCCTTTATCAACAGCTTTCAGACCGTTTGTGATCATGGACTGTGCAAGAACAGTCGCTGTTGTTGTACCGTCACCGGCACTCTCATTTGTATTGTTGGCTACTTCATAGACCAGCTTAGCGCCCATGTTTTCGAACTTGTCTTCCAGTTCGACTTCCTTGGCGATCGTTACACCGTCATTTGTGATGAGCGGTGAACCATAGCTCTTTTCCAGGACAACATTGCGTCCCTTGGGGCCGAGTGTTACTTTCACAGCATCAGCCAGTTTATTGACACCGTCCAGCATGGACTGACGTGCATCTTTTGAATATCTGATTTCCTTTGCCATATTACGTGATCTCCTTATTCAACAATTGCCAGAATATCATTTGCACTGATCAGAAGATAATCCTTCTTTTCATGCTTGACTTCTGTTCCTGAATACTTTTTATAGATGACTTTCTGACCGGGTTCGAGTTCGATCGGAACCAGTGTTCCATTTTCAACTTTGCCGGGTCCTACAGCTGTAACCAGTCCCAGTGACGGTTCATCTTTTGCCTGACCTGTTGTCAGAAGAATACCGCTTTCTGTTTTTACTTCTTCCTTAACTTTTTCCAATACTACATAATCATGCAACGGTTTTAACATCATAACCTCCTGTGTCTGCGCATTAGCACTCACGCGCAACGTTTGCTAACACAGATTATTATACCCATCTTTGTCACTCTGTCAATATGAGTGCTAACATTTCTTTCATTACTTTCAAGAGAACCAGCAGTGCATCAGCTTACGCTGCGTATCTTCCTTCTGTTTTCCATTGCCGCAGTCTATAATTACCAAAACAGGACATGGAGGCAGCGGATATGGCAGACTACGGAATGATCGCAGCAGTGGAAATACACGCCGTGAAGGAACGGTACGGGAATGCACTGAAGTCCTATAAACTGGCAGGACGCGAAGCAGGTGATTATCTGATCGGCGGAAAAACAGTCACTGTCGTGCACAGCGGAGCCGGCGAGATCGCAGCAGCCGCTGCTGCGCAGGCACTGATCGACAACGGCGCGGAAGTCATTCTGAATTTCGGTGTCGTCGGCGCATTGACACCGGAGGCGGAAACATCCAGACTCTGTGTGGTCGACCGGATCATCCACTATGACTTCGACACATCAGAAGCGGATAATAGTGAGACCGGAAGATATCTGGAGCTTCCTTCCGTCTGGATCCCGACCGATGACCGTCTCAGAGCCGCAGCTTTATCTGCCTGTCCGCAGATGAATGTTGTGAACTGTGCTTC
>DMBB01000368.1 GCA_003446295.1 Erysipelotrichaceae bacterium | reverse complement strand
GTTTAGCTCAGTTGGGAGAGCATCTGCCTTACAAGCAGAGGGTCAGCGGTTCGAGCCCGTTAACCTCCACCATGTGCCGACTTAGCTCAATTGGCAGAGCAACTGATTTGTAATCAGTAGGTTGTAGGTTCGATTCCTATAGTCGGCACCATTTGTGGAGAAGTAGCGAAGTGGCTAAACGCGTCTGACTGTAAATCAGATCCCTCCGGGTTCGGTGGTTCGAAACCGCCCTTCTCCACCATTGTGATATTTCATCCGTTGTGCGGATATTGTATAGTACCACCAATGTCCTGGTAGCTCAGGTGGTAGAGCAACTGACTTTTAATCAGTGGGTCGGGCGTTCGATTCGCCTCCGGGACACCACTTATCGATGTTGCGAGTGTAGTTCAGTGGTAGAACGACAGCCTTCCAAGCTGTATATGGGAGTCCGATTCTCCTCACTCGCTCCATATAAAAAATGGCTGACAAAGCCATTTTTTGTTTACAATTGTGTTTGGGAGGTCATATGAAGCCAGGTGAACAGATGTCTTTCGACAATGTAAAGAATTTCCGGGATTTAGGCGGATATGCCGCTGCAGACAACCGTCATGTAAAATATGGTCTTTTATTCCGCGGCCCTGCTTTATGCGGACTGAGTGAATCTGACACAAAGAAGATCGATGAACTGAATCTGAAAACCGTACTGGATTTCCGCTCAAAAAATGAGAGTGAACATAATCCGGAATATATCCCTTCATCTGCATCCTATTACAGACAATGTGCAAGTATTGACCGGTATGGCAACGAAATAGATTATTCACCCGGTACAATCGAAAAATTGACCCATAAGTTTATAACACTGTTCAGACTGATCAGAGGCATCATCACGAATGATGTTTACAATGCTATGCCGTTTCACAACAAAGCGTTTCAGATGATGTTTAAACTGCTGGAACAGCAGCAGATTCCGATGTTCTTCCATTGCGCTGCCGGAAAAGACAGAACCGGTGTCGCTGCGATTCTGATCCTGATGTCACTGGGAGTTGACCGGGAAACTGCTCTGGTTGATTATGAACTGACCAACGTTTATTACGCCGATAACATTGAAGCGACTCTGCAAAAGCATAAACTTCTGACAGCTATCAGCAAAACAGCAAAATACCGCTACACTGCAGGCGCCGGAGTGCAGCGGGCTGTCGCTGACAGCATGCTCGACCTGATTTTCGAACGATATCAGACATTTGAAGCATATCTGGAAGCTGAATACGGTATTGACGCAGCACAACTTGAACACCTGCGTGAGCTCTATCTCGAATGAGTGTGTTATACTTTTAACATCTAACGGAAAAGAGAATCATATGTACAGAAAAACATGGATGGAAATTGATCTCGATGCAATTTCAGAAAATATCAAAACGATCAAAGCAGTCTGCGGGAAACGCCTGATTGCAGTATTAAAAGCCGATGCATACGGATGCGGAGACATCCAGGTCGCTAAAACAGTCATTGAAGCCGGCGCATCTATGATTGCTGTATCCAGTCTGGATGAAGCAATGATGCTGAGAAACCAGGGATACAGCGGTGAACTGCTGATTTTAGGTGCGACCGACCCTTCAGATATTCCGGTCCTGATCCAGAACAGCATCAGTGTCACAGCCTACTCGACCAAATGGGTAAAAGGCGTCACCAGCAAAAACTGCACAGGACTGAAAGTGCATCTGAAAGTTGAGACCGGTATGAACAGGATCGGCTTCAAGGACATTGACGAACTGAAAAAAGCAAAAGGACTGCTGATGCTGAGAGGATGCAGTCTTGACGGAATCTTTACTCATTTTGCCAAAGCAGATACAGATGAAGAGATGACCATGAAACAGTATGATCTGTTCTCGCAGGCAGTCAAAGCCATGGATTATCCGTTCAGATGGATCCATTGCGATAATTCCGATGCATCACTGTCCTTCCGTGACCCGCTCAGCAATGCCTGCAGGATCGGTATCGCAATGTACGGTATCTCATCTTTCAATCACGACCTCAAACCTGCTTTGGGATTGTACACAAGAATATTCATGGTCAAAACACTCGGACCCGGTGAACCGATCGGATACGGTTCCACATATGTCACATCAGGAGAAGAGATCATCGCCACAGCCCCGATCGGATATGCAGACGGTTTTATCAGAGCCAACCAAGGCAGATATGTCATGGTTGACGGAACGCCTGCCGAGGTGGTCGGCCGCGTCTGCATGGATCAGGTCATGCTGAAGCTTCCGGAATACAAACCGGAAAATGCACTGGTTGAAATATTCGGCAAAACCATTCCGATCGAAAAAATGGCTGAGGAACTGAATACCATTCCATATGAGATCATGTGTCTGATCAGCGGAAGAGTCACAAGAGTCTATATCAAAAATGGCATTCGTGCTGAAGAAGCTAACGAACGCCTTAGTGCAAAAGCAGTTTAACGGATAAGCAATTATCCGTTTTTTAATTCCAGCCACCTGACTGGCGAGCCGTATTCCTGCAGGAAACACACCAGATCATCACAATTTATCCATATCGTTGCAGTATTGCTTTCGGGATGCACACCGATGATCTGATGACGGTATTCATCATCGATCAGGACCTGAACGATGTGTCTGCCATCATTCAATGCTCCAAGCGGCGTAACCGCTCCTTTCTGAAGACCGAGGATCTCATTCAGAGAAGCCTCTGACGCAAATGAAAGAGGCCTGGAACCGATTATCTGACGCAGTTCCTTCAGATCGACCGGTCTGTCTCCATGCAGAACGATCAGATACCAGTTCCGCTTTTTGTCATCCCTCAGAAACAGATTCCGTGCCACTGCATCCTCCTGTTCAAGATGGATTGCATGCATTTCTTCCATTGTATGCACCGCAGGATGTTCAGCGATCCGGTAAACAATACCGCTGGCATCAAGCATGCGCAGTATCTCCTGCCGTTCCATCACTGCCTGCTTTCATTCAGAAATGCTCTGACTTCATCCAGATGTCTGACAGCAGTCTCTCTTCCTGTCATATAAACCCTTCGGAGTGCGTCACGATCATGCGAGATCCTTCCGATACCAAGCGCCTCATCAGGACAAAGCACCAGAACTTTTCCCTGCGCTTCACGTTCACGTATATATTCGAGCGTCTCATTATATACTTCATGCCTGCGTTCCATATCACGGTAAATCTCCGGATACTGCTTCAACGCAGTTTTCATGACTGACAAGCCCTTCTGCGGACTCTTTCGGTAGGATCTTGGCTGTGTCAGGATCAGAATATTCCGTTCATAACCGATCGATTCAAAATACTTCAGCGGAATACTGTCACTGATACCGCCATCCAGCAGCTTCATCCCATCCGCTTCCACAGGTCTAGATACGATAGGCATTGATGCACTTCCCTGAACATACAGCATGTCATGTTTCAAACCATCAGTACATTTGTAATAAACAGGTTCTCCTGTTTCCGCATTTGTGCACACCACATAGAACTCCATGGGGTCCTTTTCAAATGCATCAGTATCAAACCGATCCAGATGATTCGGAAGCGTATCATAGCAGAACTTTCCGCCGTACAGATCCCCTGTAAACAGCAGTGATTCGACACTGCAGAACCGCTTATCTTTTGCAAAACGCAGATTATATCTCAATATTCTGCCGTATTGCTTTGATTTTAAATTACAGCCAAAAGCAGCACCCGCCGACACGCCGATGGTTCCGTCAAAAGTAATATTCTCAGCCATGAATACATCAAGTATCCCCGCTGTAAAGAGCCCGCGCATCGCTCCGCCTTCCAGTACAAGTCCTGTTTTCATTTCTTTTTTTTCTTTCTGCCTGTTTCAATATCCAGTAAGGCAAGCTGTTCATTTATCTGATCCGCAAGTTTTCTGATGTCCGAAGTACCGATTCCCCGGGATTCCAGGCCGCTCAGCACTTCCTCCAATGCTGCGCGATAATTGCGCTTATGTGCATCATTCAGAGATTTCCAGGCAACACCTTTCATTTTCCTGCACACATCTTCATCCAGCGGAAGCCTGCCCTCAAGCATCAGCACAGCAATTACAGGATATCCGGGATAACCCTGCCAAAAAGTAGCACTGTCATCCGATGTATACTTGTTTTCGTCCCATTCAACTGTATACTGCCTGGAACCGTCCGAAGACCTTACAACAGCAAAACCATCATGCATCTCTACCCTGCCATCACCGATCGCAGAGAACGCTTCATACACCTTTTCTTCAGGCGGCAACTTCTTCAGCATTTTCCTTTCCCCCCGTGAGATCCAGCACTACGATCTCAGGATTATTGAATAACCTGATCACACCATGCGTCTTTTTTGTCAAACCACGGCTGATCAGCATCTTTCTTCCGTTGATATCATGGATTCCCTCCGTATATTCCGGGAACAAACCCACGGACGGAGCAACCAGTCCCCTGTGAAGCGGCGGACATCTCCATTGCCCGCCATGAGCATGGCCGCTCACGATCAGATCACAATCGATCTGTCCATACAGTCCCACCCAGTTCGGTCTGTGTGACATCAATATACGAAATGCTTCAGTTCTGAATCTTCCATTGACTTCCGCAGGATCATAGAAAGATTCTCTTTTCACACACGGCAAAGCAACAATTTCCAAGGCATTGCCGCAGATATCCAGAATATCGCTTCGTTGTTCCGGTATCGAAACACCCATTTTTCTGATCTTATAAAGCAATGTGGGAAGATCAGGTCTGTGTTCTTCATGATTGCCTGTCGAATAGATCATCGGATATTGCTTCAGCTGATCGATCAGACAGAAAGAATGTACGTCATTCTTTTTTTCTTCGCAAAGATCTCCCGGCAGCAATATCAGATCCGGCTTCAGCGGATGGATCTTTTCCGTCAGTTTCTCCATGTTTTCCCCGTAATCCTGGTCATGGAGGTCGGCAAGCACAATGATCCTCATATCATTTTTGATCTTGCCGGAACTCAGGCGGTAATATGTTGTATCGATTTTGTTATAAGGAAGACCCGCTGCTGTAATAGCTGCAGCCGCCGCAGCGCTTCCTGCAAGGATAGTTTTCAGTTTCATGGAATCATTTTACATCATCCTCGCAAGAGCGCAAAGCAGCACACTCACCCGCAAAAAAACACCGCATATTTCAGCGGTGTTCAAGCACTTAGATAAACAGGTTTATTTGCCCTGGCTGACCGGCAGCATTGCTGCACCGATGATTCCGGGTTCATCCAGCCCGGCAATCACAAACGGCGTATCATGTACTGCAGTATGGGACATTTCCTTGAAGTTTGCAACAACGCCCGGCAGGAACTTATCTGCAGACTTCATCATACCGCCGCCAAGGATGAAAATATCCGGATCACAGACACACGCGATCGTAGCGAACAGCTGGCCAAGATCCTTTTCCATGCCTTCGACGATTGCCTGAGCTCTTTCATCACCATCTTCAGCACATTCAAACACTATGCCTGTGTGAGGGAAATCTTTTTCCGGAATAGCAGCTTCAGCCTTGCGCTTGATCGCTGTGCCGCTGCATTCATTTTCAACCGCGCCGACATTCAGATAATTGATCTTTTCCCTGTTGCGGTCAATGATAATATTTGCAATCTCACCGCCAAATCCATGCTTGCCGGATACTGTTTTGCCATCAACAACAAGAACACCGCCGATTCCGGTTGAAATCGT
>DMBB01000144.1 GCA_003446295.1 Erysipelotrichaceae bacterium | reverse complement strand
CTATCTGATCCCGTTCATATTCCTGACAGGAATCGGGATGGCAATTATCTGCAACCTTGGTACCAATGTGTTCCTGGGACAGATCTCTTATGTAACCAAAGCACTGGCTGCAGTGCTGCAGCTCGGTGTTACCATGGACTACTCTATCTTCCTGTGGAACAGCTATGAAGCACATCAGGAAGAAGGGAATCCTCCCGCAGAAGCAATGGAAAAAGCCATTGCAGAAACGTTCACTTCAATCATCGGATCATCCGTCACAACGATCGCCGGATTCATAGCCCTCTGCTTTATGAGCTTTACACTCGGCATGGATATGGGCATCGTCATGGCAAAGGGCGTCGTATTCGGCGTGATCAGCTGTATTACAGTTCTTCCGTCAATGATCCTGTTCTTTGACGGTCCGATCAAAAAAACAAAGCACCGGCCGCTGCTCAAAGATTTTGCCGGCATCGGAGACTTTGTCACAAAGCACGCATATCCTCTGCTGGCGCTGGCAGTACTTCTGCTGGGGCCGGCAGTGTGGGGCTACCGTCATACTGCTATTTACTACAACCTCGACAGTACGCTTCCCCGTGATCTTCCCGGCATTGTTGCCAATGCAAAACTGCATGATACGTTCGACATGACATGTACGCACATTCTGATGATGAATGCGGATGTCCCCGCCAAGCAAGTCCGGAAAATGGCTGATGAAATGAAGCAGGAACCGGGTGTGAAATGGGTGCTCGGACTGAACACGATCCTGCCGCCTTCTGTTCCGCAGGAACTCATCCCGGATCATTTGAAAGAATCCCTGATCACGGATGACTGGCAGATGCTGCTGATCGGATCAGAGTATGAAGTCGCCAGTGAAGAAGTCAACAGTCAGGTGGAAGTGCTCAGCGGCATCGCCAAAAAGTATGACCAGGGATCAATGCTGATCGGTGAAGCACCATGTACGAAAGATCTGATCCATGTAACGGATCATGACTTCAATACAGTCAGTACGGTATCCATTGCCGTCATATTCATCATCATTGCACTGGTATTCCGTTCCGTATCGTTACCGGTGCTGCTGGTTGCGGTCATTGAGTTCGGAATCATTGTGAACATGGGAATTCCGGCATTTACCGGTACAAAACTCCCGTTTGTTGCATCTATTGTCATCGGAACGATCCAGCTTGGTTCCACGGTGGACTATGCAATTCTGATGACTACCGCATATTTGCGGGGACGGTGCGAAGGGAAAGACAAAAAGACTGCTGTCAGAGAAGCGGTCAATGTCAGCACAAAATCAATTCTTGTCAGTGCCGTTTCATTCTTCGCCGCGACGTTCGGCGTTGGAATGTATTCCGACATCGATATGATCAGTTCACTCTGCGTACTGATGTCACGCGGAGCTCTGATCAGCATGATCTGCGTTATCTTCCTGCTGCCGAGTCTGCTTCTGATTTTCGACGGCATCATAACCAGAACAACAAAGACTGTTAATGTCTGAGGAGGAACAGCAATGAAAAACAGATTCAGAATTACATTCGTCATCAGTACATCACTGATGCTTGCACTTGGCGTTCTCCCTGTCTCAGCCATGGAAACGGAAGAGGAAACCGGTAAAGAAGAGACAGTATATATCATTGCAGATGCGTCTGGTCAGAAACAGAAAGTAATAGTGTCAGACCGTCTGAAGACGCAGAAAAACGAAGAGGTACGCGATGTTTCAGGTCTGGAGAACATTGCAAATGTCAGCGGCAGCGAAACATTTCGGAAAGATGCTCAGGGCAATCTGATCTGGAATGCAGAAGGAAAAGATATTTATTACCAGGGCACCACTGACGAACAGGTTCCGGTACAGGTGAACATTTCCTATCAGCTGAACGGAAAGCCAGTCAGTGCAGACGAGCTTGCAGGCAAGGACGGGCATGTTGTGATCCGCATGGATTATGTCAACAGCGCACAGAAAACGATCACCGTCAATGGAACTTCACGTCTTGCATCAGTTCCGTTTGTAATGGTCAGCGGCATGAAATTGGACGCGGAACATTTCTCCAACGTAAAGGTAACCAACGGAAAACTGATCAGCGAAGGAAAAGATCTGTTTGCGGCGGGCGTAGTCTTCCCCGGGCTGAAGGACAGCCTGAGCGAAGATGAAAACCTTCGTGACAAACTGAAAGACAGCGATATTCCGGATTTCATTGAAATCGAAGCAGATGTCACGGATTTTACGCTCGGCATGACACTCACACTGGCAGATTCCGATCTGCTCTCCGGTCTTGATCTGGATTTTGATACCGATGAATTAACCGGAAAAATCGATGAACTGCAGAACGGTGCAGTTCAGCTTCTGGACGGTGCAGCAGCATTCAAGGACGGCACAGCACAGCTGCGCAGCGGTGCAGGAGAGCTTGAAGAAGGAACAGGAAGGCTGAAAGACGGCACTTCAAAACTGAAAAACGGTACTTCCGATCTGAAAGACGGAACATCTGAGCTGAAAAACGGAGCAGGACAGTTAAAGAACGGAACCGAAAAACTGAAAGACGGCACAGTCAGTCTGAAGGATGGAACAGCTTCTGTCAGGGAAGGCGCTGCACAGCTGGCGGATGGTACGGAAAACCTGCAGAAAGGTGCCGGATCCCTCGCGGAAGGCACAGCAGCCCTGAAGACCGGAGCTGATGCATTAAAGCAGGGAACAGCAGCACTGAGAAGCGGTGCATCACAGCTGAAAGACGGTGCGGAAACTCTGCAGAGCGGCAGTGCAGCTGCTGCAGACGGATCACAGACTCTGGCAGAAGGTGCCGCAGCAGTAGCTGCCGGCCTGCACGCACTGGATAAAGGTGTTTCCGATTACACAGCTGCTCTGGATGGAAACGGACAGCAGCCCGGCCTGATGCAGGGCACTGAAGCACTCAGTACCGGTGCTGAACAGATTTCCGGAGGCATTGATCAGGCAGTGGAAAGCCTGAAGCAGACACAGACACAGCTGGCTTCCCTGGAACAGATGACCGGGTCAGCCCAGACAGCATTTGATATAGCGGCCGCCTACAATCAGGTGATGAGTGCCGCACAGGATCTGGCTCTGAAGCAGGCTGCTTATGAGAAATCAATGCAGAATACAGCCGGCACTTCTGAAAACTCAGAGAATACGGAGGAGTTTCAGTCCAGGATTGAAAACCTCGAACAGGAGAACAGCACACTGCGTGAAAACAGTGATGAACTGAAAAAAGAAAACGATGCACTCAAGGCAGAAAATGCAGTCCTGAAAGAAAACAATCCGGTACAGGAAAACACATCGGAAGAGACTACTGTCATTACGGATCAAAGTGAGCAGATCGCTGCATTGACTGCTGAAAACAATCGTTTAAATGACAGTATCAATACACTGACTTCCGAAAGGGATCAGCTTGCTGCAGAAAAGGAAGCTGCGGAACAGAAAAACGCTGAGCTTCAGGCAAGGATCGCTGAGCTTGAGGCACAGATACTGGAAAGTGCGGAAAATCAGGAAAATACGGAACCGGTACAGACAGCTTACCGGCCGGAAGGAAACCATACTCGCCTGATGAATGAAGAAGAAACCACTCCGGAACATGCTGGTATGGAACTGATGCAGGCAAAGCAGGCATTTACAGATGCGCTGAACACATATGCATCCCTGCTGGAAGCTCATCCGGACAACGGATTCCGCAGTCAGATCATCATTCTGAAGTCTTCTGTTGATCAGATCCTGAATGGAAATGCAGAACAGAAAACTGCAGGTCTGACAGTTCTGCAGAGCGGAGCACATCAGCTTTCCGCAGGTGCTGCCGCATTAAATGAACAGGCACAGCAGATCGTTGGCGGTGCTCATGCCATAAAAGCCGGAATCGAAGAAATTCCGGAAGGTTCAGAGGCATCTCTTCTGAACGGTGCAGACCAGGTAGCCGGCGGTCTGAAGTCTCTGGCTGAAGGAGCAAAACAGCTGAACGGCGGAATCACACAGCTTGCGCAGGGCATCAGTCAGCTGAATGATGGTGCCGCAAAAGCAGATACGGGAGCCGCTTCTCTTGCAGAAGGAACATCCCAGGTCAATACCGGTGCCGAGGTATTGAAGACAGGTGCCGGACAGCTGAATGATGGTGCCGGAAAACTGAAGGAAGGTACGGCTCAGCTGGATCTTGGTGCGGGCGAAATAAAGAACGGTGCTGCCGCTGTTGACGAAGGAGCCGGAGACCTGAAAGATGGAACGGAAAAACTTGATCACGGTGCAGACGAACTCGCCGACGGAGCCGGACAGCTTGACGATGGTGCAGGAGAACTGATGAATGGTGCCGGCAGGCTGAAGGAAGGAACTGCAGAACTGGATGACGGTGCGCAGAAGCTTCTTGAAGGAATGCAGAAATTTGAAAATGAAGGAATCACAAGACTGGTCAGCACACTGAAAAATGATCTCCCTGAAGCACTTGATCAGATCCGGGCAGTCATGGATGCAGGCAATACTTACAAAAACTTCAGCGGAAGTACCGGATCAGAAAATGACAAAGTGAAATTCATCATTAAAACCGAAGAAATCAGATAACTGATCAAACAGATATGAAAAGCAGAAGTCACAACAACACAGCGGACTTCTGCTTTTGCTTGAGAGCAGCTTCGATTATTCGCTCAATGCTTCTCCGTTTGTTTCAATGATGTGCTTCATCCAGTAGTAGGACTTTTTCTTGGAACGTTTCAGTGTTCCGTTGCCCAGATCATCCATGTCGACATAGATAAATCCGTATCGTTTCTTCATTTCTCCTGTAGACAGGGAAACAAGGTCGATCGGTCCCCACATTGTATAGCCAAGGCAGTCAACACCATCCTGATTGATGGCATTTGCCATTTCCGTCAGATGGTCTTTCAGATATGCGATCCTGTAATCATCCTCGACATATCCGTTTTCATCAGCCTGGTCAACTGCGCCAAGACCATTCTCAACAATGAAGATCGGCTTCTGGATCCGGTCATAGATCTCATTCATGCAATAACGCAGTCCGAGCGGGTCGATCGGCCATCCCCATTCCGTATTTTTCAGATAGGGGTTCGGACTTCCGCCTACGGTGAAGGAAGGATCTCCTGCTTTGACAGTTGCGGAGCGGTAATAGCTGAATGATACGTAGTCCAGCTGTCCCTCTTTCATGACCTCGGCATCGCCAGGTTCCATCTTGATCTCAGTAACGCCTCTTCTTGTCCAGAGATCTTTTGCATAGCTGGGATAGTATCCCCTTGCCATTGAGTCAATGAAGAAGAAGTTTTCTCTTCTGACCTGCATGTGGCGGAACATATCTTCAGGTTTGCATGTAGCGGGGTAAAGCTCGCTCATCGCGTACATTGCACCGAACATGGATCCCGGCATCATTTCGTGTCCCATAATGACTGCTTTTGCGCTGGCAACGAACATATGATGGACTGCCTGGTAATGTGTCTGTGAATCCGTGTTTCTGGTTCCGCAGGGTCCGAATCCCTTGACGGCATTGATCTCATTGAATGTCAGCCAGTATCTGCATCGTTTGCCGATACGTTCAAACAGGGTTCTGCAGTATTTCAGATAGCAGTCGATTACATGTCTGGAGCTCCAGCCATCGTATTTCAGCACGAGTTCCATCGGGAGTTCATCATGGCAGATAGTGATCAGGGGCTCCATGTTGTATTTTTCCATCTCTGTGATGACATCCTCATAGAACTTCAGACCTTCTTCGTTCGGGGTGTCTTCATCTCCGGTCGGATAGATCCTGCTCCAGCAGATCGAGAAACGGAATACATTGAAGCCCATGCCTGCCATTAAGGCAATGTCTTCTTTGTAATGATGATAGAAATCAACAGCTTTATGGCTGGGATAGAATTCATCATCAAGGAATACGGGTACAGCTTCAGCAGGAACCGGATCAGCAATGAAGAAGCTGCTCGCAGGTTTTACGATCGTCCCGTCCGGCATGCGGAGTGTGTGATGTCTGGGAATTTCCTGATTTCCGTTGGTTTCATAGTCATGTGAAAGCAGACCTCTTCCGCCTTCTCCGAAACCGCCTTCAAACTGGAAGTCAGCGGTAGCACCGCCCCAAAGGAATCCGTCAGGCAAACGTGTTGTCATATTGTAATGATCCTCCTAAAATTACTTTCCTGACTATATGATAACTGAAAACAGCGCCTGATTGAACAGCAGCATCATTTTCACTCGTTTGCAGAAGCACGGTTATCGATAATGTGCTTGATGAATGCGGGAAGACGGGAAGTTCGTGTATGATGATGATATAAAGCAGGTACGGATATGGCACACAGAAACGAAACCAATGAAGAACAGTTTCAGAAGATGACGGAGACTCCGGTTACGGAACTGATCCTGAAACTGGGTATACCGACGATCATTTCGATGCTGGTAACAAATATCTACAATATGGCGGACACATATTTTGTCGGAACGATCGGAACGAGTGCTTCCGGAGCGACCGGAGTGGTGTTCGGACTTTCAGCGATCCTGCAGGCATTCGGTTTTATGTTCGGGCATGGTGCAGGATCGAATATTTCCCGTAAGCTCGGAGCGCATGATGTCGGGAGTGCCAGGGAATATGCATCAACGAGTTTTTTCGCTGCGTTCGCAACAGGAGCCCTGATCCTGGCCGGAGGAATGCTGATGATGGAACCGATGCTGAGGATGATGGGGTCAACAGAGACAATATTGCCGTTCGCTGTAGACTACGCCTTCTGGATCCTGATCGCAGGCCCGGCAATGACTACTTCCTGTGTGATGAACAATATTCTGAGATATGAAGGAAAAGCATTCTTTGCCATGATCGGACTAACCTCAGGAGGAATTCTCAACATTTTCCTGGATTATCTGATGGTATCTGTTCTGCATATGGGGATCGGTGGTGCAGGTCTGGCAACATGCATTTCACAGTATACAGGCGCATGTATTCTGATCATGCCGTATCTCAGAGGACAGACACAGGCAAGGATCTCACCGAAATATGTTACGAATGAATTTGAAGTGTTTAAGAATATCGTGACTGTCGGCAGTCCGTCTCTTGCAAGACAGGGACTGAACTCTGTCTCAACGATCGTCATGAATGCCACGGCAGGAACGTATGGTGACGCAGCTGTTGCGGCCATGTCGATCGTCAACAAGATCGTTAACTTCCTGTTCTGCGTAGCGATCGGTATCGGTCAGGGATTTCAGCCGGTCAGTGCTTTCAACTATGGCGCAAAAATATACAGCAGGGTCAGGGACGGATTCTGGGTGGCATTTAAACTCGGACTTGTGCTCATGATGATCATGGGAGTGATATCGTTCATGAACGCAGAGGCGTTTATAGCATTCTTCCGTGACGACCCTGAAGTTATCAGGATCGGTACGACTGCACTCAGATGGCAGTCTGTATCACTGTTCCTGATGCCGGTCACCTTGTACGGCAATATGCTGTTCCAGTCGATCGGTCAGTCAAAAACAGCCTTGTGGCTGGCAGC
>DMBB01000213.1 GCA_003446295.1 Erysipelotrichaceae bacterium | reverse complement strand
AAAGGATGGATCATTGCTGATCCACCCTGATAACTGATCAATACAAACTGTTCAGTATGCTTTCGATAATACCGCCCCAGTTGTTTACAACGTTTTTCTTGACGATCTTGAATTTGACCGTCTTTGTTCCGCCATAATTGTTGATGCCTCTGAGCATCACGGTTGCTGTACCCTGGCTGACATTCTTCTGATAGCTTCCAGGGATCACTTCGAAGTCTTCACCGATCGTCAGATACTGTTTTTCTTTATTCACTGTGACATATGCATTCCTGTGCTCATTTGTTTCAGTGAACTGACTCATATCTGTGATCAGGATCTCATTTCCTGTGTATACCTGATCTGCGATCTTGAATGTACCCTTTGCAATGCTCATTGTCTTGGCAATGATCCTGTATTCGGTACTGATCCTGCCAGTATAGTTTTTGCCTTTGGCAGAAACTGTGAGGCGGATCACGGAACCTTCTGCAGGAGCGCTTGTGCTGTTAAGTTCCTCGACAACATTGCCGTTTTCATCCAGCAGTTCGTAGACATAAGTTGTCTTGTCATAGTCTGTTCCTGCTTTCAGTGCCTTGCCGTCAGTATCCTTGATCACAGGTGTGCTCTTGTACTTGCCGGCTTTTGCATTGTATACCACATCGGACGCTGTGATGAACAGCTCTTCAATGTTCCTCGGAAGGATCTCGAAGTCTTTCGGAACCTTAGCGCCTTTGTAGTTTCCTTTGCCGGTGATCGTTACCCTGCCTGTTCCGACAGCTTTATGATTGCTGTAGCTGACTGTGTAATCAACGCCCTGTTTCAGGCCCGGTATGGTTACCGCAGGCTTGGAACCGCCCTTTGTATAGTAAGCAGTATCGATATCGATATCTTCTTCCTTGATGCCATCTTTGTCCGGCTTGATCGTGAACTTCACAGTTCTGATTCCGCTGAATCTGTTCTTTCCTTCGATCTTGACGGACGCTGTACCTGCATTGACATTGTTTGTATAGGTGTCTTCAAGGATCTCGTAATCCTCTTCTGACAACGCCTCATTATTATATGTCAGTGTGAACTGATCAGAGAGTCTGATCTCCTCTCCTGTATATGTGTATACAGTCGGATCAACGACCTTGACTGCCTTGCCTGACAGTGCAACGCCTGTGATCTTGACAGATACTGTACGTTCACCGAAGTACTTTTCACCTGTTCCTTCGATGATGAGCGTACATGTGCCTGCACGGTCATAATTGACCGCACTGCCTTCCACATAGACATAATCTTCTCCGTACTTGAGCGCTGCGGAGCCGTTCTTCACAGTGATCCTGCCCAGGATATTCTGAATATCAATAGCAGCATCCCCTGTCAGATCATCGTATGCCAGTGCTTTCGCAGTCACTTTTGTCTTGGACAGTGCGACATAGCCTTTCTGTGCGACGACCATCGGAATCGTTCTTGTACCCTTGTAGTTTCCTGTACCGGACACAGTGATCTCAAACGGACCGAAGCCGTCTTTCTGATCCCATCCGCCATAGTCTTCCACAATGAATTCAGTCTTGTTCTTCAGTTTTTTGCCGTTCCAATAGATCACAGGTACAGGTGACTGAATCTTTCCGGTTGCCTGTACGGACATTGCGTCATTGCTGAAGAGGTCGCCTTCCAGATCGATCTGTTCGATCGTGAACGGTACAGTCTGCGTTCCGGCATAGTTGCCTTTCATCTTGATCACTGCAGATGCAGTGCCTGCATTTGTATTGTTCTTGTAGGTGACTGTGTAGTCTGTTCCGAGTGTCAGCAGTTTGCCGCTGTCATATACATTGAGCACCGGTTTGATCGCTGTGCCTGTATATGTCTGATCTTCGACCGCATCAACATAGATGCCGTTCGGATGTACTTCAACAGTTAATTCTGCTGTATATCCGCCATCTGCTGCTGTGATCGTAATAACTGCTGTTCCCTGTCCGATACCTGTTAACAGTCCGTTTTCATCGACAGACGCAACAGTTTCATCGCTGGAAACATATGTCATCTTCAGATTTGTCGCATCAGCAGGTACAGGTGTCACGCTGATCTGATATGTATCTTCGATACTCAGAGATGCTTCTGTTTCCTCAAGGTAAATACTTTCGAGTTTCACGGAAACATTGACTGTGATCGAAGCTGTCAGTTCACCGCATGTGACGGTAATGACTGCTGTTCCTCCGCCGAGGGCTTTGACAAGACCGTTTTCTGCAGTAGCGACTGTTTCATCCGAGGATGTCCATACTGTCGGATAGTCATCTTTGAGGTGTTCCGGCTTGTAAATGACGGTCAGCTGCTGTTCTTCGCCCTTTGTGAGGTTCAGTTCTGACTGATCTGTATAGATCGCGATCTCCGGTGTTTCTTCAACTGTGATCGTGCATGTATCCGAGAAGTCTCCTTCTTCGGACGTGACTGTGATCACTGCTGTGCCCGTTGTCAATGCTGTGACTGTGCCGTTTTCATCAACGGATGCCACTGCAGGATCAGAGCTTTCCCACTTCAGCTGCTTGTTTGTTGCATTGGAAGGATTGAATTCTACCGTCATGTTCAATGTCTGGCCGATGTACAGTCTTGATTCAGTCTGAACAAGGTCAATGCTTTCAAGAGCCACTGTATGATTGAAGAATTCGATGGTATCTACCTTGACGTATCCGTCCTCTGAAGGATAGTCGTAATAAACGGAAGGAATGAGAGATTCTTCATCTGCTTCAACATCGATGACAAGATGGTATTCCATCGCATCAACATCGTAGTTGTCACTGCCGGAGCTGATCTTGATCGAATAGCAGTATCTGCCGATATCAGTGAAGGTCATTTCACTGAATGTGAATGTATCGCCGGTATTGGAAACAGTCTCAATGATGTTTCCTTCATCATCCTTCAGGACTGCTTCGAATGTTCCGTCTGCAGGAGCCTGATCATCCAGTGTAACGGATGCTGTCGGTACATATGAAGCAGAGGACTTGCTGCTGATGCTGAAGAGAATGCTTTCAGCTTCATTGCCAGATTCATCCGTAATGCTTGAAGAAGTGATCACAAGCTTTCCATCAGATTCTTCTACCAGATAGATCAGATGGTAAGCCTGGGTATTCTCAATCATGGAAGGATCATCATTTCTGATCGTGATCGTATATGCATATGTTCCGGGTGCGCCGAAGTTAATGCCCTTTAATGTTGTTGTGCTGCCGGTACTTGCGATCAGTTCTTTTTCCTGTGTCGCATCATTGATCCTTTCGAAGTAATAAACGCCTGCAGGATCCTTACCGTTTTCTGTCAGTCCGATCGTAAGATCATCAGATACAGTCATGTAAGATGCTGCGAACCAGTTGAATGTCAGATCCTGAATCGGTACATCACGGCTGCCAAGATCATATCTGACTTCCGGGTAATATGAACCGTCACGGATCTCATGAATGTTGATCACAACATGGATGACATCATGTTCAGGTACATATGCTTGTTCATCATATTCAGCAGGAACGATCGTGTAGTAGTAGGAACCAATATCATCCAGTCCTTCGATCGCGCTGAATGCTGCTTTTCCGTTTGTATTGGAAACCGTCTCAATGACCGTGCCTTCATCATCTTTCAGATGGAATGCAAACTGACCGTCAAGATCACTTCCGATCGCTGAACCGTTCAGTGTCACGTTCATGACCGGGCTGTATTCAGCAGCTTTCGGTGTCACAAGATCAAATACGATCTCATCTGTTTCTTCATCCGCTTCATTTTTGATCACAGGTTCTGCAAGTACAAGATGAGCAGCTCCTGATGCATCCGTTTCTTCAGTCACTGTATAAGTGACTCTGTATGTGTCGTAGTTGGGAGCTACGCTCGCATTATCCTGAGCCAGGTAGATCAGATACGTATAAGTACCTGCTTCATAGAATTTCGGTCCGGGGATCTTCTTGGTCTCATTGACCGAATATGCCGCTGCGGAACTGCGTGTTCCAAGTCTCATGAATACGTGTGTATCGAGTGTATAGCGTTCTCCATTCAGATTCACAATGACCGGAATGTCATCAGCTTTCACATGTACAGGTTCTTTTCCATATACATATGACTCTGCCAGCCTGGAATTTCTGTAATGGTACTGGTCGCCGATCGCACGTACAGTAAATTTAAACTCGTCATCAGGATTTTCTGCCGGAGCTGTATAGTCACTGACAGAAGTACCTGTGAGCATGTTTGAATAGGTCAGGGAATTATTCCAGTAAACTTTTACCACATAGTATTGCGCATCGTTTACCGGGTTCCAGCTGAATGAACCATCCGTATTCCACTGCAGTCCATCAGGTGTTTCCAGAGAGCCGTAAATTCCGGACCTGCTGTTATCTCTTCTGAGTGTATACCTGACTGCTGTTGTCTGCAGCTGTTCATAGGAAGGTGCTGTATACATCTCAAAATATGCATACTCGCTGTTCAGGAGATAGGAGAGATCCACATCTATGATCGTTCCTTCAGAAAAGGCGTATTCGGAAGCAGTATCCTCCGAATTATGATAGTTGGTCGTTACGCTGTACCGATACCAGGTACCATACGGCAGGCCGAAGCGGACATGTCCGTTATCTGACCATTCCAGGTTCTTCGGAGTCAATGCCTCTGCATTATTCTCTGTCTGCAGGTTGATTTCGTCAGTGCTCCAGTAATCTCTGTATCCGCTGTCTTTGGACATGATGCCGACAGTATAATTGCCGGAGAAGAAGCCGTATGCCTTGATCACTGAAGCAGGAACTTCCAGGCTTGTCATTCTGCCGCTGGTTTCATCAGTGTGCGGTACCAGATAATCAATTGAAGTATTGTTGCCCGGAATATTATGGTATGTTCCGTCATTTGCGCTCAGCTGGATCGTTGTCCATCTTTCATCTCCAGTGAAAGATGCATCACCGTTTGCCCTGTATTCATACAGTTTGCTCAGATAAACATCACACGCTTCACTGTCACTGCAGCTGATCAGCACACCGCCGCCGTCTGTTGTTGCCTGTACGGCCAGATCTGCCGGTGCATTCACTGTGATCTTCTGATCAATCGTCATCACAGGGAAGTAATACATCTCATCATTGTAGTTCTTTGTCACTCTGATCTTGACCGCGTAATTTCCGGCTTCCAGATCATCCTTGGCATATTTCTTCAGAACTGTTCCATCAAATGTATACGAAGACCCGCTGACAGTCGGTTTAAACTCAGAAACCTGCAGTGGTTTCTCATT
>DMBB01000399.1:2316-6823 GCA_003446295.1 Erysipelotrichaceae bacterium | reverse complement strand
TCTCAGGCTATGCGAAAGTCATGATGCCGATGTCCTGGGAGATCGCAGACAAGCGCAACTATGTCCATTGGGCAGAGAAGAAATACGATGTCATCGTATTCGGCATGCCGCAGAAATTCCATTACGGAAACGGCATGGGCACAAACCCGATCATGATGATGCAGGCATTGAGCGCACAGGTACTCCGTCATAAGAGGATCATGAGTGATCACTGCGTGATCATCTGTTCCAGTCTGTGCAACGGATTCTTCAATGATAAGAAATGGCCGTATCTCAGGGAACTGTATGAATGGTTCCAGCACGACCAGATGAATGAACTGCCGGATATGAACCGCCTTGGCGAATACTTTGCGACCAAAGAAGAATATATCCGTCAGTACCGCTTTGCGAACGCTTTCCATCCGTTCCATGGTTTCTCCATGATGAGCTGCGGTCATATTGCTGAAATGAACACAAGCGCGATCTATATCGTCGGTGCCGAAGATCCGGGCTATGCAAGAGGCATGGGTCTGAAGACCAGAGCAACATTCGAGGAAGCACTGGAGGACGCGAAGAAAAAGTATGTCGGTGAAGATCCGAATATCCTAGCCCTTCCGCTGGCTTTCAAAACAACTGCCGTACATCTGTGCATGAAGGATCCCAGTCAGGATCCGATGGATGAATACGGTCACAGACATCAGTAATTGTTTGATCCATTTCCCCTCGAATGAAAAAGATCCGGACCGGATCTTTTTCATTTGCTTATTCTGTTTTCAGTCCCAGACGCACATACTGTTCTTCCGGAGCTTCCGCGATCTTCATTTCACGGATCAGTTTTTCCTTCATCATGTTTTCCGTTTCCGGATCATGCAGCGGATGTTCCTGGAACGGATCGCTGATCCTGTCAAACAGCATCGTTCCGTATTTCCTGTGGCCGCTGTAGCTGTAATAACGCTTTCTGTCATACTTCTCGTCAGTCGGGATCCGCAGAACGGGAATATGATCCGCAAACTCCAGGCTCCTGCAGAGCGCGTCATCTGCCTGGCGGACCTCTTCGGCATGCATGTATTTTTTGATATGCGCAGGCATCAGGGTGTACTGGTACAGCGGCTTGTTGTCTTCCGTCTGTGCTGAGCGCATGTATGTATATTGCCCGTCGGTCACATTGACATGCATTCCATAGTAACCGTAGAGGATGCTGTCATGGATGCGGTTCTTTTCTCCGCTGATGAGCGGCAGGACTGACTCCCCTGTCATATGTGCCCCTTTTGCGATCCCGAAGAAGTCAAGAACTGTCGGAGCGATGTCCGGTGTCTGTGCCAGCGCACAGCATCTTGTCCCGTCTTTTTCCGGGTGACGCGGATCATGGAGGAAGAACGGGATATTGGCAAGCTCGTCATATACCGGCGGATAATTCTTTCCGAAATATCCTTTTTCCCCCAGCATGAAGCCATGGTCTGTATTGACGATCAGCATCGTATCTTTCCAGAGATCATGTTCATCAAAGAAGTCCAGGATCTTTCCGAGATACTCGTCGCACATGGTCACGAGCGCTTTGTATGCTGTGCGGAATCCCTCTGTCTTTTCGTGTTCTTCTTCTGTGTAGACACGGTATTCCGGCCAGTCATCTGTTACCGGCTGATCCGAGTACAGCTTCGTAAAGCGCTCAGGCACAAAGAACGGTTCATGCGGATCAAAATATTCCAGCTGCAGGAACCAGTGATCGCTGTCACTATGTTCCCTCAGGAATTCCATGCCCTTTTCAAATGAACGGGCATGCGCATATTCCGCTTCTTCGCACATATATCTGCGGTTGATCTGATCCTGCTGTCTAGGCAGAAGCGGTCCGTCAAAATCATCAGGATCGCTTTTCCACTGGTCACCTTCCTGTCCTCGGACAAATTCAAAGGAAGAATAGTTCGTCCAGTAGTTGGCGCCTCCGGCTTCCCAATAATGACAGTGATCGGTTACCAGATGCGACCATATCCCGTGCTCCCCGAGCATCCTTGGCATTGATTCATCAAACGGCTCAAACGGGCTCCAGCTGCGGTGCAGGAAGTTCAGCCTGCCTGTATGCAGTTCTCTCCTGGCAGGCATGCAGGGCATACTGCCGGTAAAGAAGTTGTCAAACGTGACAGAATGCTCTGCCAGTCTTGCAAAATTCGGTGTAATGATCTCTTTGTTCCCGTATGGTGAAAGATACCGCCTGTTCAGGGAATCATACATGATCATGACTGCTTTCATATCAAACCTCCGAAAAAAGGAGCCCGGACTGTAATGACCTGAGCTCCTGAAAATCAGCCGATTCTGTCCAGATGGAAGCGCAGGGCTCCGATCAGGTTTGCGTCATTTCTGTATCTGCATGTAACGACTTCCGGCAGCAGGAACGGTCTGCCCGGGAACTGATTGAACACTTCATCCACCTTTTCGCGGATGATGTCGGTCACTTCCTTACGGGCACTGATGCCGCCGCCGATCGCGTATTTCTGCAGATCCAGTACAGACTGGATGCTGTAGATGCCGGCTGCGGTGATCCTGCCAAATTCCTCCAGTGCAGCATGCGCGTCTGCATCACCTGCATCGTATGCTTCGAACAGCTTGATGCCGTCAAGCTCTGCGGGATTCTGTCCTTTGCGCACGGCATATTTTGCGATCAGTCCGGTCGCTGAAGCATGTCCTGCCCAGATGGTCGGAATGATCCTTCCGAAATCACTGCCGGCTGTTGAGAACCCGCTCATGTCAGATACCAGATGCGACAGTTCACCACCGCCTCCGGACGTTCCCATCCAGATCTTTTTATTCAGCATGATGCCGCCGCCTGTACCTGTTCCAAGCACGATCACACATCCGTTATCAACATCTGACAGCGCGCCGTTCCAGGCTTCCGCGTTGGCAGCGCATTTACCGTCATTGCCGATCGTTGCGGGAACACCAAGGCATTCTTCCAGGTGTTTTCCCATCGGGATATCGCGGATAAAGCGGTACGACCCGCCGGTAAAGGCAATGCCGTTTGCGGTATCCAGCCTTCCGGGCATAGATACGGCTGCGCCTTCAAACTGTCCGGAGAACTGATCTCCGACAGACCTGATGGCTTTCAGCAGCCCTTCCAGGCTGTCTGTAGCGGCAGGGACTTTTCCCTGCTCGAGAATTTCCGCGTTCTCATTCATCAGTGCGTATTTGATGAATGTACCGCCAAGATCAAATACCAGATACTGTTTCATTTATGCCTCCTCGATACCATAACGGTAATACAGTTCCTTCGGTGCATCAGTCTCTTTCATATATTCGCTGATCAGCTGCTTCATATGCTTTACAGCTGCCGGATCATCGATCTCATGGAGCTGACCGGGATCATTTTCCAGATCATACAGTCTGCTCGGACGCGGCTGTTTTGCGCCGCCTACCTGTGAACCAAGACATTGGATCTTCATTGTACGAAGTCCCTTTGTAAAGGAGAACGGTTCTGCCGGTTCCCAGTTTTCGAGTTCTTTTACCGAGAATCTTGCGCGCATATGGGTAGGCATCAGCGTGTATTCATAATACGGTGCTTCCGGATGTTCCGGGGCATTCATGTACAGGTATTTCCCGTCAGTCACAATAATCTCATCCCCATGGAAACCGAAGACGACGTATTCGTGGTTGATGCCGCCTTCCATGATGTTTCTCACGGGCTTTCCGGTCATGTCCTTCGGGATCTCAAGGCCGAAGAATTCCAGCACGGTTGCGGAAAGGTCTGCCATCTGCACGAATGCATCGCATTTCTTTCCGGCACAGTCCAGACGCGGATCATAAACATACATCGGTGTATGAGCGATCTCATTCCAGCAAGGCATCGCTGTCTTTCCCCACCAGTCATGTTCGCCCAGCAGGAAGCCGTGATCCGTGCACAATATCAGCATCGTATCTTTCCAGAGATCGTACTCATCCATCCTGTCGAGTACTTGTCCGAGGTACTTGTCGCACTTTTCCAGCAGTGCCGCATATCTGTTCTTGACAGTCTGCACGACTTCATCGCTTTCATTGACTTTCGCATACGGCGGCCAGTCAATGCCAAGCGCGTCTTCTCCAGTCAGCGGTCCTTCGAAGTCCTTCTGATATGTTTCATCAACATAGAACGGTTCATGCGGATCGAAGCATTCGATATGGAGGAACCAGTTGTCTGCTGAATGGTTGGTATCAATGAATTCAAGGCCTTCCGCAAATGTTCTAGCCTGAGCTGTTTTATCTTCCGTGTTCATATAGGTACGGTTGATCTGATCATGGGTGCGCAGAACTGCCCACATCGGGACGCCCCAGCCTTTATCAGCGTCCTTGAACACGGAGCGCCTGTCCGGAACGAAGTTCAGGTTCTCCTTCCACGGATCGCCTTCCTGTCCGCGGATGCACTCCCATGAGGAATAGCGGGTATGGTATGTCGCACCGCCGTCTTCCCAGTAATGCTGGTGGTCGGAAACCAGGTGCGAGCAGATCCCGTTGTTTTTCAGGATCTCGGGCATGGAATCGTCAAACGGTTCCAGCGGTCCCCAGC
>DMBB01000399.1:0-2261 GCA_003446295.1 Erysipelotrichaceae bacterium | reverse complement strand
GTCCCCAGCTTCTGTGCAGGAAGTTGGGTCTGCCGGTATGCAGATCCCGTCTTGCGGGCATGCACGGCATACTGCCGACATAAGAATTCTCAAACTGTGTCGCGCGTTCTGCCAGTCTCTTGAAATTCGGTGTTTTTGTCCAGTCACAGCCATAGGTTTCCAGCATATGGCGGTTCAGGGAATCGTACATTACCATGATCGCTTTCATACAATTAACAGCTCCTTTTTCTTACAGTATCAAATTACCTGTTTTCTCCTTTTCAAACCACCAGTTTTATGGGCGGTGACTAACAGAATTCCGATCTCTGCAGCAGACAAAAGAGGGCCTCAGTATCTGACAGTCCTCAGATCCTGCGGTCCTCTTTCATGATTTTCTGTTTTCAGATGATCAGAATACTATTTGCCTTCCCGGTATCTGCGCAGCATTTCCGTCACCATGACGATTGGTTTGCCGGACATGATCGCCTCACGGACGACCGCTTCCTCTTCCGCACTGCGGCAGTTTCCCTTCATCATGGACCACAGCATTTCTGCATTGAACCGCTTGTCAAAATCCAGCGGCACGATATCGCATGTGCCCTGGTACCATCTCAGCAGCTCCCGTTCCAGACGGCGGATATCACCGGCGTATTCTGCTTCATCGATCCGGTTGATGCGCTCACCCGGATCTTTTTGAAGGTCATAAAATTCATCGGTATCATCCTGACGCATGATGTACTTGTATCTGCCGTCAAAGATCATCGTGCCTTTGATATGCGCATCATCTTCTCTCTGAGCTGTCTGACGCGGCCAGTACACATTGTTCTTCGGTGAGCCCTGCGGTCCGTTGATATGACTTTCATCACAGTGTTCTTCTCCCGGCATCCTGCCGCCTTCCGAGAAGACATAGTCACGTATCTTCGCATTTCTGTCAGCAAGCACAGGTTTCAGGCTCTTTCCGAACTGGGTATGATCCGGCGTCACCCCTGCATAGTCCATGGCTGTCGCGTAAAAATCCACCAGTTCCACCAGGGAATCCGAGATGCCAGGATCGATTGCTTCTCCTTTGGGAGGCTTGACCAGGAACGGTACCTTTGTCAGGCAGTCTTCGAAGCAGTTCTGTGCTTTTTCCGGAATGCCGTAGTCTCCGTCAAAGTCGCCATGGTCACTCAGGAAGAAGATCGCGGAATTGTCATATTCTCCTGCTTCCTTCAGGGCATCGCAGACTCTGCGGAACTGCTCGTCCACCTTCATGCACATGCCAAGGTATACTGCTCTGAGCTCATCCCACTCCTCCTCGGTATAGTCCTGCATATGCTGGAAATGACGCAGCCTCTCTTCCATCAGCGGCTTGCCTGTGCACTCTTCCGGCCTGATGCGCTTGGGAAGCTTCGTGCGGTCGATCGCTGAGAAGTACGGTTCCTCCACCTGGTACGGGGTATGCGGATACATCAGTCCGACAAACGCGCACAACGGAGCATCGCTCTTCGGGTTTCTGATGCGCTCGATCAGTGCGTCCACTGCCTCATCATCTCTGTTATAGTTTTTCCCGTTCTCGTCCAGCTTCAGCTGTCCGCCGAAATGGGAATAGAACTGTTTGCCGTCCATGCCTCCCCTGATGCCGGGATCGACCGGACCGGGGGCCGGTTTCGTATTGCCGCCATAGAAGATCTCACTGCAGTTCTCTTCGACCCAGCCTTCATACTGTGCTGCGTAGAGATCATTGCGGGAGTTCATCCAGACATAGTAACCGCTGTTTTTCAGTTCCAGGAACAGGGAGCTTTCTCCCGGTCTCAGCAGATGCGCCATCGTGCGGTGTCCGTGCACATGCGGATACAGTCCTGTAAAGAAGCTGCAGCGGCTCGGTACGCAGACAGGATTCTGGCAGTATGCATTGCGGAACGATACCGCATCCGTCTCCTGGAATTCATCCAGGAACGGTGTCACCGCTGCGGGATTGCCCATGTGCGACATGGTATCCGTACGCATTTCATCCGGGTTGAAAATAATAATATTCGGTCGTTTTGCCATTGTTTCACCTCAGAAGTTATAGGAATCGTACAGTTCTGCCGGAGCATCATTCTCCTTCAGGAGATCGAGGATCGCCTGCTTCAGACGCTTTGTGACAGCCGCGTCCATGATCGGGTGCAGTTCTTCCGGATCGTTTTCCAGATCAAACAGCAGCTCGCATCCGGGCTTGAGCACATTGCCTGCCGGGTATTTGTTCGGTGTCGGGACAGCGATGACATTGCAGCCTTTGGTAAAGCTGAACGGTTCTCTCC
>DMBB01000367.1 GCA_003446295.1 Erysipelotrichaceae bacterium | reverse complement strand
TGGTGATCTGGGAGCCTCTGAGCAGAGTTTCAATTACACCAGGGATTGTCTTGTTTACAGTAAGACGCATGTGATAGTCATCGATGATCTCGAATGATACAACGTCTGTACCATACTGCAGGAGTTCCTGGTTCTTGTAGGAATATTCATAGCTCCAGAGGACGTCTTCAGCAGTAATGTCATGACCCTGGGAGTCTTTTACATAGTCAAACAGTTCAATGTCATATGTGTAGTCATCAACCTGGGTGATGGACTTGCCGATCCATGGCTGTGCATCTTCAATGAAGTGACCCGGCTGGATCCAGAACAGTGTAGCGTAGAGCGGTTCCTTTGTGGAGGAACGTGAAGGTGTGTTGAATGCGTACGGGGAAGCATCGGTGGAAGCGGAGTTGATTACCTTAACGACCTGCGGGATCTGCTCTGTAGCAGCTTCGCCTTCGATCTTACCGCCCTGTGCTTCCGTCTGCATTGTTTCAGCAGTCGCTGCAGGAGCTGCAGCTGTGCCGGATGATGATGATCCTGATCCGCCTGCGGAATCGGATGTTCCTGATGTGCCTGAGCCCGAGCCGCCGCCGCAGCCAACGAGCATTGTAACAGCCAGGAGTGAAGCGAGTAACTTTTTCATTGTTTTCCCTCCATAGAAAAGTTGTTGCGCTTGTACAGAAAAACGAAGCACTCCTATCATATGTTTCTGTTTTCTGTTGCAGATAATATTGATAATTTCTCAAAAATACTAAACGGGTACGAATGTGATCTAAAAAGAATGTAAGCGATTACAGCCTCGGTGTCAATCTGCGATTTCACAAATCTTTCACACATTTCTGCTTTAAATTTGACAAATATCCTGTTTTTTCCTGTGCGCTCTTAATTAATAACTGCACACCAGCAGAAAAAACCGTCCTTCACGGACGGTCTTTCGATAGGATTTAAACTGATTCAGTATTGTTTAGTTCTTGGCACCGACAGCAGACTTGAAGTCCTTGCTGTATGTGCATGCCTGCGGTGCTACACCCTGGTTGGAGATGTACATGTCAAGTATGCCATCCTGAGCAACGACCAGTGTCATGATCGTGTAGAGACCCTTCTGAATAGCATTGTCTGTCAGATATGCGTTGAATGCACGTACATTGTCATCGCTTGCGTCTTTGACTGCAGCTTCGAGCAGTTCAACGAGCTTGTCGTCGTGTGTGAAGCATACGGAACCGTTGGAGTATCCTACAGGGTTGTACAGCGTATCCCAACCTGTAACTGCGTTGTCTCCGGATCCCTTATAGTCAAAGATCATATCCCACTGATCGCTCTCGAAACGATAGTTCAGGAAGAGTGCCTGGTCGACTGCGAGCAGATTGACCTTGAAGCCCGCTTCTTCCAGACCTGCGATAACAACTGCCTGCTGGGAGTCATTGAACAGAGAGATGGACATCAGAACGATGATCTCGCATTCGCCGTCTTTGTATCCGGCTTCGTGGAGGAATTCTTTTGCCTTGGCTGTATCGTAGTTAAAGTAGTCATAGCTGTCTTCATCCCATTCAGGCAGATAACCATCTGACAGACGTGATGTGGATGCCTTCGTCAGTGTTGCTGTACTGAATGTGTTGCCGGAAGCGAGCATGAAGTCTTCAGTGGAGATTGCATACAGAGCTGCCTTACGGAGGTTAACATTGCTGGAGAACGGACGGCCGCTGTTCGGATCCATGTTGATCCAGCAGCTGATCAGACCGGGAGCGCCTGTCAGACCTGTGAATACATTGTATCCGTCTTTCGGTGTCTTGGAGTCGATATCATAGAATCTGTGCAGGTTGGCTGCTGTGATGCTGGAGATATCAACTTCCTTGTTTTCCAGACCGATTGCACGCATGGAGTCTTCTGTGATGACCTTCAGGACGATTCTCTTAACATTTGCCTTCGCAACATCAGGAAGCAATGTTTCGTCTTTCTGCCAGTAATCATCGTTAGCTACAAGAACAATCTCGGAACCGGATACGTTCTTTTCGACCATGTAACGGCCTGTGGTTGCGGGGTTCATCTGACGTTCTTCGTCGGATGCGCCTTCATACCAGTCCTTATCAACGATCGTGATCGCTGCTGCACGCATCAGATGTTCAATAACGCCCGGGATGGTCTTTGTGACCTTCATCTGCATATGATAATCGTCGATGATCTTGAAGTATTCAACGTCAGTACCATACTGCAGGAGTTCCTGGTTTCTGTATGAATACTCATAGCTCCAGAGAACGTCTTCTGCTGTAATCGCATTTCCCTTGGAGTCTGTTACATAGTCAAACAGTTCAATGTCATATGTATAGTCATCAACCTGTGTGATGGACTTACCTATCCACGGCTGGGCATCCTCAAGGAAGTGACCCGGCTGGATCCAGAACAATGTAGCGTAGAGCGGTTCCTTTGTGGAGGAACGTGAAGGTGTGTTGAATGCATACGGAGAAGCATCGGTGGAAGCGGAGTTGATGACCTTAACGACCTGCGGGATCTGCTCTGTAGCAGCTTCGCCTTCAACCTTACCGCCCTGTGCTTCTGTCTGCATTGTTTCAGCAGTCGCTGCAGGAGCTGCAGCTGTGCCGGACGATGATGAACCGGATCCGCTTGAAGAACCGGATGTGCTGGATGATCCTGAACCGCCGCCGCAGCCTACGAGCATTGTAACAGCCAGGAGTGAAGCGAGTAACTTTTTCATTGTTTTCCCTCCAGAGAATTATAGATTTTGTGTGCAGAAAAAACTGAAACACTCCTATCATATGTTTCCGTTATTCATGCATGTTTTCAAATACAATGATCGCGAATAATTATTTGGTTTGTATCAGTCGGTGAAGCTCTTTGATACTGCAATAATATACATACCGGAAGTATACCATCAACACATTCTTTTCACTGTTTTTTCACACAGTTCCTGATTTCTACACACAGCTTGCACGCATTCTATTTTTACGGATTTTTCCCCCGCATTATAAAGAATTTTCCTCTTCAATTCCGCTTACAGGAAACGGACATTGGATTCTGCGGTGTCTTTATACCCAAAAAGAAAACTGCCCTTTTCAGAGCAGCTTTCGTGATAGGAATCAATTGTGCAGATACTTAGTTCTTTGCGCCTGCAGCAGAGACGAAGTCCTTGCTGTATGTGCATGCCTGCGGTGCAACACCCTGGTTGGAGATGTACATATCAAGTACGCCGTCCTGGGCAACGACCAGAGTCATCATTGTGTAGAGACCCTTCTGGATAGCATTGTCTGTCAGATATGCGTTGAATGCACGTACGTTCTCATCGCTTGCGTCTTTGACTGCAGCTTCGAGCAGCTCAACGAGCTTGTCGTCATGTGTGAAGCATACGGAACCGTTGCTGTATCCTACAGGGTTGTACAGTGTATCCCAACCTGT
>DMBB01000290.1 GCA_003446295.1 Erysipelotrichaceae bacterium | reverse complement strand
ACTGTTCGGAAACCTGCTTGATGTTCGAATCTCCAAGCTTCAGATCCTGCTTATAGTCAGAGACCATTGCCCACAGACGGAACACATCAGCACCGTTTGTATTGATGATATCCATAGGATTGACGACATTGCCGACTGACTTGGACATCTTCTCACCCTTGGAGTCTACAACATAGCCATGGGAGAGCACTTCTTTGTAAGGTGATCTGCCTTTGACAGCGGTACCTACGATCATTGAAGAGTTGAACCAGCCTCTGTACTGGTCGGAGCCTTCAAAGTAGAGGTCGCAGGGATAGTCCCCGCCTCTGGCTTCAAGCTCGTTCCAGGAAGAACCTGAATCGAACCAGACGTCCATAATGTCGCTTTCTTTTGTAAAGATACCGTTCGGAGACTTCGGATTTGTGTATCCTTCGGGAAGGAGATCCTTCGCTTCACGTTCGAACCAGACATTGGAACCGAATTCTTCAACAAGATCAGCCACATGATCGAACACTTCTTTTTCCATGATCGGGCTTCCGTCTTCACAATAGAAGATCGGGATCGGTACGCCCCAGAGACGCTGTCTGGAAATGCACCAGTCACCGCGGTCCTTGATCATGTTGTACATACGGATCTGACCCCATTCGTTATGCCATGTTACATGGTTCTGGATCTGATCCAGTACTGCTTCCCTGATCTTCTCAATTGAGCAGAACCACTGTTTTGCAGCACGGAAGATGACCTTTTTCTTCAGACGGTCATCATGCGGATAGCTGTGGACCATCGTCTCTACTGCCAGCAGCAGTCCTTTTTCATTCATCATTGTGATGATCTTCTTGGAGCAGTCTTCAAATGTCAGTCCCTGGCATTCCGGACCTGCTTCTTCATTCATGTATCCGCGCTCATCAACTGTGCAGATCGGCGGGATACCGTACTTCATGCATGCGTAGTAGTCGTCAAGACCGTGGCCGCCTGCTGTATGTACGCATCCGGTACCATCTTCATCAGTTACATGGTCGCCAAGGATGACAGGGCATTCCTTGTCCAGCACGACATGATGATATGTGATCAGTTCCAGTTCGCTTCCCTTGAATGTTCTGAGCACGCCCTGATTTTCAAGGTGGAATCTCTGAAGGAGCTGTTCTGTCATGGATTCGAGGAAAATGAGTTTGCCCTGTTCTGTCTGTACTTCTGCATAGACAAGATCCGGGTTCAGGCAGACTGCTTCATTGGAAGGGATCGTCCAGGGTGTGGTCGTCCAGATAACAAAGCTGTCATCCTGGTCCAGGATGCCTTTGCCGTCAGCTACAGGGAATTTTACAAAGATCGTGGCATCCTTGACATCTTTATAGAAGATCTCGGAATCGGCGATCGCAGTCTCGTTGTACGGAGACCAGTAGATCGGCTTCAGTCCCTGGAAGATCAGTCCGTCCAGAGCCATCTTCTCAAAGCAGCGGATCTGACGTGCTTCGAAGCTCTTCTGAAGTGTGATATACGGATGATCATAGTCAGCTACCTGACCGAGTCTCTTTTCGGTAGCCATCTGTGTCTTGATCTGTTCTTTTGCATAGGTTTCGCACAGCTGTCTGAATTCAGAAGCAGACATGGATTTTCTGTCAACACCGGATCTCTGAATTGCGTTTTCGATCGGCAGACCGTGTGTATCCCAGCCCGGGAAGAACGGTGTATAAAAACCTTCCATCGCATGCGAACGCACAATAAAGTCTTTGATGCAGCGGTTCATTGCTGTACCGGCATGCAGATTGCCGTTTGCATAAGGCGGACCGTCATGCAGTATGAACGGTTTTTCATCCTTGTGATGTTCCAGAATCTTCTGATAGTGGCCGTTTTCTTCCCATTCCTTCAGAATACCCGGCTCTTTTTTTGCAAGATTGCCGCGCATCTCGAAATCGGTCTTCGGCATGTGCAGTGTGCTTTTGTAGTCCATAACAATATCTCCCTCTCTTATAAAAAAGCGCCCCTATCATCTAAGGGCGCTTTTCACGCGGTACCACCTTAGTTCATGGTTTCCCATGCACTTTTGATCCCTTTAACGCAGGGAATACGATTGCTCACAGGTGATGTCCTTTCATGGTTTCCGTCCTGTTTTCACCGGGCACAGGCTCTCTCTTACTTCCATCCATGAAGGCGCGTCCTGATCAGCGCATTTTCTGTTCTGCTTCCTTCAGCCATTCGATATCCGGCATTCTGGGAAGCGTGATCTGATCCAGTTCATCTACCAGATCACTCAGTTTGATCTTTGTTTCCTCTTTGACAACATCTGCATCATTGTACAGCTGTGCCAGATCGCTCAGGATCGTTCTTGCTGTCTTCAGCGATTCCGAAACGATCGTATCCGCATTTCTCTGTGCAGTTTCGATGATCTCGTTCGCCTCTTTCAATGAGATGCGGGTCAGATTGTCCGCCGCTTTTTTCTCGGCTGACAGCGTCTGCTGAAGCTTTGCATAATGTGCTTTCATCTGGCTCATTTTCTGCTTCAGCTCTGTTAGTTCCTGCTCATAAGCAGCTGTTCTGCGTTCAAGTTCATCCACACGGGAGGCATAACGTTCTACAGCATCATCGACCGCAAATCTGTCATATCCGTTTTTTACGACTTTAAATGTCGGTCTCTGCGTGCTCATTCAGTGCTTCCCTCCTAGATACTCTGCAGGAATTCCGCTGTAATACGATCCTTTCTGGTCTTGCCGACAGCCCCTAGATAACGGAATCTGCCGGTCCCCCTGATTGAAATCGTAACGTTATTATCGCACACTTCATCAACGTCCACAAGCGTCACGTGATTGAACTGTACCTTGCCGGAACGGATCATCTGCTTGGCTTCATTTCTGCTGCAGTGAGCCAGTGCAGCAACGATCGCGTCAGCCCGTTCACTTGCGATCACAGCTTTTATTTTCTTTGTCCGGAACTCCTGGGAAGGATGTTCATCCGTGATCTCAAACGAAACATTCAGGGATGATATCCGCACCAGGTTATCGCATAGAAAACGTCCCATCTGCTGTGATGTATACAAATAGATCCGATCCTGTTCGATCCAGAAATCACCGAAGCTATGGCGGTCGATCTGAAGGCTCATCAATGCACCAAGAACATCACGATGCGTGATCCCCTTGAAGCGCTGATCGATCTGTGCCTTCAGGCATACAATATCACAAAGGTCATCCTCCTCATCCCTGAGAAAAATGACCTTCTTTTTCATAGCATCCGGATATCCGCCTTCATAACGTATCAGATCAGACGCCGGGAATTCCGTCCTTGCGGCAGCCTGTTCCTCTTCGTTCAGAAAACTGGATTCAGTATGCATAAACCTGCGCTCACTCTGCCTTTGCAGATCACGCAGATGCACCAGAACAGTTTCGAATTGATGATGCTCAGTCGTCATCGCTTTCCAGAGAGATTTCTCCGTCAACACCGATGGACTTCGGTGTGCAGAGAATGACATTATGTCCGATCTTCTGGATAGTTCCGTCGAGGGCAAATACAACACCTGTCAGGAAATCGATCGTGCGCTGTGCATAGTCACGCTGCAGACGGTGCAGATTGACAACTGCAGCCCTTCTCTGCTTCAGATGACGTGCGATCTCTTCAGCTTCTTCAAAGCTGCGCGGTTCAAACAGAACCATTTTTGTATCAGAAGCAACCTTTTTCACATTGTCATTTTTCTTTGTTTCATAAGAACTGACAGGTTTCGGTTCAGCAGGTTTTTCTTCTACTTCTTCAACTTCTTCTTCATCTTCGTCTTCATCATCGATCGGAGCGACGAAGCTCAGCAGTTTATCTTTCAGACCCATTTTGTGTACCTCCACTTAATCTCACACATTATAGCATCGGATAGTTGCATACGCAATCATTCTAAAGCGCATGAAATCAACAAAAACCCGGCTTCAGATCAGAATGTTTTCAGTGTTTCTGCGTCCAGTTTGCGGCACAAAGCAACTGCCAGTTCTACAGCAGATTCATAGTCATCTGCCGTGCACCAGCAATGGTGAGAATGGATATATCTGACAGGCACACCGATGACGATCGCAGGAATGCCTTCCGTATGGATCATGCCGGCATTTGTGCCGCCGCCTGACCTGACGCTCTCCTGTACAGGGATTCCGTTTTCATGTGCAAGATCCAGCGCGAATCTCTGGAATCTCGGGTTTGTGATCATCGAGCGGTCAAAATGTCTCAGCATCGGTCCTTTATACATGGCAGCCTGGATCATATAAGGTTCCTGAAATGTATCATCCGCAGGACAGCCTTCAAAGCAGATCATAATATCCGGCTGCAGTGCTTTATAGTTCGCATAAACACCGCGTTCACCGACCTCTTCCTGTACGGCAAAGGATGCAGTGACTGTGCACGGCAGTTCTTCTCCCTGCAGTCTCTTCAATGTCTCGATCTCTGCAGCAACTCCGATCCTGCAGTCATAAGCCTTGCCGAAGAACAGGCGTTTCTCTTCATCATAGGATGCCTGTACAGCGGGCGCCGCAAAGGAACCGATCCCGATCCCGAAACCCTTCATGGTTTCTTCAGCACTTGTGCTTCCGCAGTCCAGCACCATATCATCCACCGTCAGCGATGCATTTTTTTCTGTAGCTGACATAAAATGCACAGGCTTTGCGGCAACGGAGGCCTTCACCAGTTTTCCATCTCTGTTCCTGATATGGAATAAGGAAGAAGGCAGATTATTGGCGGTCCATCCGCCAAGCGTCAGGAAACGCATGGTGCCGTTCGGCTTGATTGCCTGAACGACTGCACCTACTTCGTCCAGATGCGCATCCAGCATGACGCGTGGTCCTTTCTTTTCCGGATTCAATACTCCCCGGACATTCCGCATACTGTCTTCTGTCAGGTCAAGTACACCTTCCAGTTCCTTTTTCACCAGTGCACTGACTTCATCCTCCAGACCGCTCGGGCCGAATGCGTCTGACAGCGCCAGAATTCGTTTCACTTCATCTTGTCTGATCATATGTTTCTGATCCTCCGTTCATACTGCTACATTATATGCCAAACACTTCATGTTCTGATACAATTAACACATGTTTAACTGGTTGAAAGAAAAGTATTCAGACCGTATGATCTGGTATCTGACAGCAGGATCGCTTGCTGTATCTGTGATTGCCGGCCTGATTAATACTACATCCTTCCTGAATGGACTGATCGATGGCGTAACGCTCTGTTCCGCACTTCTGCTGCTTGCCGGTGGAGTCGTAAACAAGTCATTCGGTGCAGGGTATTCATTTATGCTGTCAAAGAAAAAGACAGGCAAAAAGATCTCCGAACTGATGGAAGAACGCTATCAGGCTGAGAAAAACGAAAAAAATCCTGCTTTGTTTGCAGGATTGGTGCTGCTCGTGATCATGATATTCCTACTCGTGATCTACTACGCCTTCTGACATTGATCAGAAGGTTTTTTAATTGACTGTCGATGCCCAGTCCAGGAAGTAATCAAACAGGATATCCTTCATGCTGGAAGCACCGAGGAATTCAACATTGGCAAAACCCGGGCTGTAATCATAGATCAGTTCCAGCAGGAAGTAATCGTCCGTCACAAATGTATAATATGCTTTATTGTCATCGATCCTGATGATCTCGCCGGTCTCTCCCATCTTTGACTGGATCGAAGCAGCCGCATCAACAATGTCCGTATCCTGATCTATATTGAACTGCCTGAAATCTGCCGCTGACGCATAGTCGTAAATGTAGACTGCGGTATATCCGCATGTCAGTTCTTCGTTATTGCTGTTGAATGCATACTCAAACTGTCTCGGCAGTTTGATGCGGAGCTTTTTGCATTTATATGTATACCGTTCCGAAGGAAGATCCTCATTGACATATGTCTTGTTCAATGCGAGTTCCTTGATCTCTTCGATCGCCTGCTCATCATAATCATTCTGAATAAAGCCGACTGTCCAGAAACGATCATCTCCTTCAATTACGATCTGGTATTCATAATAATCCTGATACGTATCTTCTACAGCTACACGGTCATCGGAGATCTCCGTGATATCCATTCCTTTATAAAGATCTGCCGCATATTCATGGATATCCATATCCGGATCTTTTCCGATGCACGCAAGGTATTCTCTGGATTCGGAAAGTCCGAGAATGTTAAGCTTTCCGTTGCTGTATGAGAAATCACAGTTTTCCCTGTCTTTCCTGCTGAAATCTCCCGGCAGGATCATACTGATCCCGTATCCGGTATCGATCACCTGTTCCTGTATGTCTTCGCCCGGCACAGGTGAAGCCGTTATCTCAGCTGCAGGTCCGGATGCATCGGATGCACATCCGCATAAGCATACTAATAATCCTGCTGTCAGTAGTTTTTTCATAAAAGTCACCGTTCCCATTATAACAAAAGGAATATCCTTTCAGACATTCCTTTATAAATCAATGATGTGCCAGATACCAGAAGAAGAACCATGCGGCAACCATTGCCAGAATGAATGCGATCAGGAACGGCAGGATGACCTCAATGATCGCGATCGTCATTGCCAGTACATCTTTCCATGTAAATTCCGATACGTTTTCTTTCCGTTTCCGGTTGTCTTCCGCTTCCTTGATCAGTTTTTTCTCAAGATGTTCAGGACCCAGCGTATATTCACGGATCTTTTCGACATCCTGATCGACCTGATCTTTTTGAATAAAGAACATCAGTTATTTTCACTGCGCTTTGCAAAACGTTCTTTTGCAAAGTGGCACTGTACCAGATGACCCGGTTCAACTTCGTACTTGGCAGGAACTTCTCCGGAGCATTTTGCAGTCGCAAGCGGACATCTTGTATGGAAACGGCATCCGCTCGGAGGATTAGCCGGTGACGGAAGGTCACCCTGCAGAATGATACGGTTGCTGTTGTTGCGCTTACGGGGATCAAATGACGGAGCCGCAGACAGAAGTGCTTCTGTATACGGATGAGCAAAATGATCAAAAATCTGTTCCTTGGAGCCGATCTCAACGATCTCACCAAGATACATAACGCCTACAGAGTCGGAAATGAATTTCACGACTGAAAGGTCATGTGAGATGAACAGATATGTAAGTCCCATATCGTCCTGCAGATCTTTCAGAAGGTTGATGATCTGGGACTGAATGGAAACGTCCAGAGCAGATACTGCTTCGTCGCAGATAACAAACTCAGGATCAACAGCGAGCGCTCTTGCAATACAGATACGCTGTCTCTGACCGCCTGAGAACTGGTGGGGATAACGGCCTGCCTGTTCAGGGAACAGTCCGCACTTGTTCATCAGTTCAAAGACTTTATTCATCATTTCTTCACGGTTGGCAACGATCTTGTGTTCAAGCATTGCTTCACCGATAATGTCATAGATCGGCAGACGGGGATTCAGTGAGGAATACGGATCCTGGAATACGATCTGCATCTTTGTACGGTATTTATTCAGTTCTTTGCCTGAAAGCTTGAACGTATCAACACCGTCATAATACATTTCACCGGACGTAGGCTTCAGAAGCTGAAGCATCGTTCTGCCTGTTGTGGATTTACCGCAGCCGGATTCACCGACAAGTCCCATGACCTGTCCCTTTTTGATGGAAAAGGATACATCGTCAACAGCTTTTACCTGTCCGACTGTTGTCTGGAAAATACCGCCCTTGATCGGGAAATATTTTTTCAGATTTCTGACTTCAATCAGATTTTTGTTATCAGTTGTCACGATCTACACCTCCCGGTCTGTAGCAGCGAACCCAGTGATTCGGTTCTACTTCAACAAGTTCAGGAACACCCTTGCCGCACTTGTCACAGAAGAAGCCGCAGCGAGGACCGAATGAGCATCCTTCCGGCAGAGCGGACAGGTCCGGAACGTTGCCCGGAATGACCGTCAGACGGTTGGAGGATGTATTCATATCAGGTCTTGAAGCAATCAGACCTCTTGTGTAAGGATGCAGAGGTTTCTCAAAAATCGTCATAACATCCGCAAGTTCAACAACTTTTCCTGCATACATAACCATGACGCGGTCAGCCATTTCAGCAATGACGCTCAGGTCATGCGTAATGAACAGGATCGAAGTATTCAGCTGCTTTTTCAGATCATTCATCAGGTCAAGAACCTGAGCCTGAATCGTAACGTCAAGAGC
>DMBB01000377.1 GCA_003446295.1 Erysipelotrichaceae bacterium | reverse complement strand
ACAGTGACGAAGTCACCGTCTTCCATTTTCAGATTGATATCCAGAAGTGCTTTCTTTTCGTTGATCGTTCCGGGATTGAATGTTTTATTGACACCCGTAAGTTCCAGCATCGTACTCATGATCAGTTCTCTTTTCCGTTCACATATTTCAGTGAATTCCTGCCTGCTTTGCTGAAGGAGTTCTTCGAATAGTTGGTAAGATTGGGTATTGCAAGGAATACCGCTACAATGACTGCCGTAAAGAACTTCAGCATGTTGGAATTCAGACGCAGCCACAGCACGATCACAACAGTCAGGTAATAGAGGACGCCGCCGACTACCACAAATGACAGTCTGCCTGCGAAGTTCAGCTTTTTGCCTGCTATGGCATCTCCTGCGACTTCACCGATGATGACAGCCGCAAGTCCGATGACGATCGCGCCTTTGCCCATATTGATATCCGCAAATCCCTGGAACTGTGCCATCAGGCCGCCGGCGAATGCTACGATACCGTTGGAAAGGGCAAGACCGATCACCTTCATGACGCTGATGTTGATGCCCTGTGCTTTTGCCATTTCAGGATTGCATCCGGTCGCACGCATTGCGGAACCGTGTTCTGTACCGAAATACCAGTACATGATGCCGATCAGAATGACCGCAATCACGATGCCAATGATGATCGCCATCTGAATATTGCGTGAGCTGATCATCAATGTATATTTGCTGACGTTCAGCGCCTTGTTTGCAGAGAATCCCATGATCGCCAGGTTGATCGACCATAGAGCAAACTGTGTCAGGATACCGGACAGGATCGCCGGGATGCCGAGTACCGTATGCAGAAGACCCGTGCATGTACCGGCTGCCATGCCGGCAATGAACGCTGTGCAGACAGCAGCGACAGGATTCCATCCGGCAAGGATCAGCATCACTGTTACAGCTCCGCCCGTCGTAAAGGTACCGTCAACGGAAAGGTCGGATACCTCCAGCAGGCGATAGGTGATGTACAGACCTAAAGCCATGATTCCCCAAATAATACCTTGTGCTATACCGGCCGGCATATTGCCCAGCAGATCACTGAATCTGAGCGCGCCTCTGGCCGCAATCATTACGTTCATATTTCCTCCAAGCAGCAGTTATTTATAGATAGAACAGGGGAGCATTCAGCTCCCCTGGGTTGACCGGATCAATTGTCGGATCACTCAATCGCAGTGTAGTCAGACGGGACTTCGATTCCGAGTTCTTTGCAGATCTCGGGATTGTATTTCTTTACAGGGTTCTGATAATACTCGATCGGCATCTTTGAAATGTCTTCGCCTTTCAGAACACGCACAGCCATAGCACCTGTAGCTCTTCCAAGTTCGTAGTAGTCAATGGAAAGTGATGCAATGCCGCATCCTTTGCAGAGGCCTTCTTCCCCGGCAATGATGGGAACGCCGGCAGGCAGGGCAACGTTGTTGATTGCTTCAGCGGAGGAAGCGGCCGTGTTGTCTGTCGGAATATAGAGCGCGTCATTTTCATTGCAGGCTGTAGCGGTAACATTCGCTACATCGTTGGAATCGGAGAATGTATAGATGGTAACAGTCTTGCCGAGTGTTTCAAGTGCTTTTTTGACTTCTTGAGCCTGATATACGGAGTTGGCTTCCGCAGAGCAGTAAAGGATACCGATGTTCTTTGCATCAGGGAGCAGTTCATCAAACATTTCAGCCTGCTGTCCCAGCGGCGCAAGATCAGATGTGCCGGAAACATTCGTTCCGACGGTTCCGTTGAAATCACTGATTCCCAGCGCAACGCCGTATTCGGTAATGGAAGTGCCCAGAACCGGGATACTGTCAGTTGCAGATGCAGCAGCCTGAAGGGCAGGCGTAGCATTGGCAAGCATCAGATCGACTTTCTCACTGACGAACTGATTGACGATGACCGAACATGTTGCAGGATCGCCGGATGCATTCTGCTCATCGAATTCGACCTTGTCGCCGAACTCCTCAGTCAGCACATCCATAAATCCTTCTGTAGCCGCATCAAGTGCTACATGCTGAACAAGCTGGCATACGCCGACCAGATATGTATCGCTTTCTCCTCCTGAACTGTTATCGCTGCCTGAGGGGCTTCCCGATGAGCAGGCAGTCATGCTGACTGATGCTGCTGCAGCAAGTATCATTGAGGTAATCTTCTTCATGTTTTCAACTCCTATATGTAAATTTTTCACGTTGTTTATTATATTTCAACTATAGAAAGGGGTCAATCGTTATCAGGTTTAATATTGCCTGTTATGCATTCTCGCGCATGAAATAAGAGAATAATTTTACATGCAGCAGCAGTTATTTTATCAAATCTGATTTATGTATAGAAATCACGGAGTATATTATGAAAATATACGCACTGAATATGCATTCTCAATTGCGTGATCTTCGTTTATGATATTTATGTGACAGAATCATCTGAATGAAAATAGTTACATTATATGAAAATATTACAGAGGTATCCTTATGGAACAGAATGAAGATATCAAAGTGACAAAACTGGTGAATAAAGTACCGAGAATCGGCAGGATCCTGTTCAGCTGGACATCGATCATAATTGTTCTGCTCATTATCGGCGTACTGGCGGTATTCTCGGTATTTCAGTGGTTTTACGACTGGCTTTCCACGATCACTGCCGGCATCTTTATATTTGATATACTCGTGATCATCTACCTTGTGAATTCAAAAATGGATTCCTCAGGCAAGATCACATGGCTGCTGATCATTTCCGCAATACCTGTGATCGGTGCGCTGCTTTATATGTATACAAGACTTGATTTCGGATTTATTTCCATCAAATCATATTTCCAGGATGAACGCACGGTCAGCAGGGATTATATCAATGAAGACAACTTTGCCAAGAAAGAACTGAAAAAGCTCGATTCCGATGCAGGGGGCACTGCAGCTTATGTCAGCAGCACCGGAAACTATCCGGTCTTCCAGAATACTTCGGTAAAGTATTATCCGCTTGGTGAATATAAATGGCAGGATATGCTGAAGGATCTGGAAAAGGCTCAGAAGTTCATCTTCCTGGAGTATTTCATCATCGGCGAAGGATTAATGTGGGGCAGCATCCTGCACATTCTGGCCGAAAAAGTGAAGGCCGGTGTTGAAGTCAGGGTCATGTATGACGGAACGTGTGAATTCACCACACTGCCGCACAATTATCCGGAACGTCTGAAGAAACTGGGGATCCAGTGCAAGATGTTCTCACCGCTGACGCCAATCCTGTCTACCAGCTACAATTACCGTGATCACCGCAAGATCCTTGTGATCGACAACCAGATCGCCTACAACGGAGGCGTCAATCTTGCGGATGAGTATATCAATCATATTGAACGGTTCGGGCACTGGAAGGATACTGCGATCAGACTGGAAGGCGATGCCGTGCAGAGCTTTACAATGATGTTCCTTGAAATGTGGAATCTGACGGAACATGAAGTAAAAGTTGCCGAATATATGAAAGTGAAGCCTGTTCCGGTCACATCTGACGGATATGTCATGCCGTACGCGGATACGCCGTTTGATGATTTCCGTACCGGTGAAAGCGTCTATATGGATCTTCTGTATCAGGCAGGCAGATACGTGCATATCATGACTCCGTATCTGATCCTTGATGATGAAATGGTCATGGCTTTGCGCACAGCAGCCCTGAAGGGCATCGATGTCAGGATCATTCTTCCCGGGATCCCCGATAAGAAGGTCGTCTATCAGCTGGCCAAGACATATTTCAGGATCCTGAAGAAAGCAGGCGTCAGGATCTATACATATACGCCCGGCTTTGTACATGCCAAGGTATTTGTTTCGGATGACATCAAGGCTGTTGTCGGAACGATCAATCTCGATTTCAGAAGTCTGTATCATCATTTTGAATGTGCGACTTATTTATACGGTTCCTCATGCATTGCCGATATCGAACAGGATTTCATGGAAACACTGGAAAAATGTCATGAAGTGACAGATGAAGAAGTGTACAGACAGAACCTGTTTGAGCGGGGCGTCGGAAGATTTGCGCGAATGGTAGCGCCGATGCTGTGATTTTTCTTTGTGTTCCTGCCAAATTGTGTTATCATAGCGGGGAAATCGCAGACGAAGGTTAGTAATGATCACGAGATCACTTCAGAGAAAGGGCGGCCGGTGAAAGCCCTGTGAGTCGGATCATGAAGCTGCTTCCGAGAGTGCCCAATCAGCACCGTTTCCCGCGTTACGGGGCAATTAAGAGCGTATCTTCAGCAGATACGAATCAGGATGGTACCGCGCACAAGCGTTCCTGTGATCATTTCACAGGAATTTTTTATTGGAGGAAAACAAAAATGAGTAACAAACAACTGACAGGAAACCAGGTCAGACAGATGTTCCTGGATTTCTTCAAAACCAAAGGCTGCATGGTCGAACCGGGCGCAAGTCTGATCCCTCATGATGATCCGACACTGCTGTGGATCAATGCCGGCGTATCCGCACTGAAAAAATACTTTGACGGAACGGAAAAGCCTGCCAGCAACCGTATCTGCAATGCACAGAAATCGATCCGTACGAATGATATTGAAAATGTCGGCAAGACAGCGAGACATCATACATTCTTCGAAATGCTCGGCAACTTCTCGATCGGCGACTATTTCAAGCAGGAAGCGATCCCCTGGGCATGGGAATTCCTGACAAGTCCGGAATGGATCGGATTTGATCCCAAGAGACTTTATGTCACGGTATATCCCGATGATGATGAAGCATATGATCTGTGGGTGAAGGTCGGAATGGATCCGACGCACATCAGAAAGACATATGACAATTTCTGGGAGATCGGTGAAGGCCCCGGCGGACCGGATACGGAACTGTATTATGACCGCGGAGAAAAATACGACCCGAAAGGCCTTGGTGAAAAGCTGTTCTTTGAGGATATTGAAAATGACAGATACATCGAAGTCTGGAACATCGTATTCTCACAGTATGACTGCCGTCCGGGTGAACTGGAACGCAGCCAGTACAAAGAACTGCCGCAGAAGAACATTGATACAGGCATGGGACTGGAACGTCTGGTATGCCTGATCCAGGACGGGGAAACAAACTTTGATACAGACCTTTTCCTGCCGATCATTCATGCGGCAGAGAAGTTCTCAAAGCATCCTTACAGCGATCCTGAATACAAGATGGCTTACCGTGTCATTGCCGACCATATCAGAACTGTCACATTCGCACTTGCGGATGGTGCTACGTTCTCCAATGAAGGAAGAGGCTATGTCCTGCGCCGTGTCCTTAGAAGGGCAATGCGCTATGGCCGCAACATCGGCATTGACAAACCGTTCCTTTACGAACTGGTCGATGTCGTTTGTGAGAATATGAAGGACTTCTATCCGT
>DMBB01000141.1 GCA_003446295.1 Erysipelotrichaceae bacterium | reverse complement strand
CGGACTGATATAATGTGCTCAACTTAATGCTGTGTATGAGGAAATACAGAGTTCTGTCAGATACAGCATATGCTGTATCTGTTATTTATAAAAAAGGAAGTGAATCAGTATGAAAACAACGAACACCTGCCCGAAATGCGGCAGTAAAAAGATCCTCCGCATCGACGGTGATGTCAGAGGCTACGGTGCCGGCAATAATATCATGGTCGGCATGACTGTCTTTTCTGCAGTGAAGGTCAACAGATATCTGTGCTGTGAATGTGGTTATTCGGAAGAATGGATCGATCCGGCAGATATTCCGGCACTGCGTGAACGGTACGGAAAATGATATGATGATATCTGTCAACAGGAGGTATCACTATGGATATCTATGAGCAGATCAAAGCTTACCGGCCGTGCAATGAACAGGAAGAACAGGACCGTAAAGAACTCCTTAAGTGGCTCGGAAGCGGGCTGGACATCTGGAGCAGAGACTGCAGAGCAGCTCATCTGACTGCTTCCGCCTGGATCGTTTCTCCTGACAGAACCAAGGTGCTGATGGCATACCACAAGCTGTATCGTTCCTGGTCATGGCTGGGCGGACACGCTGACGGGGACCATGATCTTCTGCATGTTGCAGAAAAAGAAATATCAGAGGAAAGCGGACTCACAGAATTCCGCCCTGTATCCGAAGACATTTACTCCCTGGAAATACTGACCGTTGACGGACATGTCAAGAAAGGCGTCTATGTGCCTTCCCACCTGCATCTGAATGTCACGTATCTGATCGAAGCAGATCCGGCGCTTCCGGTACGTCCTAAGGAAGATGAAAACAAAGCCGTACATTGGTTTGAAAAAGATGCTGCAGTCAGTGCATCCAGTGAACCCTGGTTCAGAGAACATATCTATTCAAAGCTCAACCGGAAGCTGACGCTTCTGCAGCAATAGGATCAGCCGGCAGAAATGCCGGTTTGTTGTATAATTGAAACATCATGACTGACAATAAACATACAAATTACCTGAGCAGCTCCCTGATCAGGGAACATCTGGACATTGAGCCCATACAGATCATCACCTACAGAACAACAGGTTCTACCAATGATGAAGCACGCAGACTGCTGAAAGAAGGCGCAAAAGGTACGATCCTGATTGCGGCTGACGAACAGACTGCCGGCAGAGGCAGAAAAGGACACAGCTTCTTTTCCCCTTCCTCAGGCCTCTACTATACGCTTGTGCTGCATCCGCAGGATGAACAGTCAGCGATCGCCCGCATGACGATCGCAGCAGCGGTTTCCCTGTATGAAGCAGTCCGCTCCTGCACAGGCATTTCCTGTGACATAAAATGGGTCAATGACCTCTATCTGAACGGAAAGAAAACAGCAGGTATTCTATGCGAAGCACCTCGTGACAGCAAAGGCCGGCTGCTTGGCATCATTACGGGCATCGGCATCAATATCTATACAGAGTCTTTTCCGGATGACATCAAACAGACCGCAGGTTCTCTGAACTGTCCTGATCTCGACAAGAATCTTCTGGCAGCGCGCCTGACAGAGCGTCTCATATCATGGGCAGACCGCCTGCATGATCCGGCATTGATCGCTGCATATAAAGAACATTCCTTCCTGCTTGGCAGGGAAGTCTCATTTGAACAGAACGGACAGTTCATTTCTGGAATTGCTGCAGATATTAATGATGAAGGAAACCTGATCGTTGAGGCAGACAGGACATATGTTCTGAGTTCCGGTGAAGTCTCACTCAGGTCATGGGAATCACCAGATGAATGAAAAAGACACATCATTTCATATGATCGGTATTCTTTCTCTGGCACATATGCTGGAAGACTTTTTATGCGGCTATACGGTATTCGGTTATCTGGCAACCTTCCATCATCCTGCATTTGTATTTCTTTGGTACAACTTCTTTGCGTTTGCCATGCAGCTGCCGCTGGGATCACTGATCGACGTATGGATGCAGAAAACAGAGCGTAAATTACAGCCCGGCATCATATTCAGTCTTGGCGGCCTGATCCTGACTCTCCTGGTCTATCTGGCGTGTCTGTTCCTTCATGTTCAATCAAGCCTTGCCGTATACCTGCTTGGTATGGGAAACTGCCTGTTTCATGTCGGCGGAGGCGTTATTACGATCAAAGAAGACGACAGGAACAGTTATCACGGAAAAGGACTTGGTGTCTTCGTAGCTCCCGGAGCGATCGGACTGTATATCGGAGCGCTGATCTCCTATTTCTTTATCAGAAGCGCAGCCTTGCCGATCCTGCTGATCACTGCAGTTCTCTGTCTGCGATGCATTCATCTGTACAGGAACTGTCCGGATCCAGAGCTTCTTGAGAACACAGATGCTGAGATCCCTCTCATCCCGATCCTGGTCTGCTTCGCTGTCGTCGTACTGCGCTCCCTGACCGGTATGGCAGTCAGTTTCCCATGGAAAACCGGCCTTCCCATAACGATCTTATCAGTACTGCTGCTGGCCGGAGGCAAAACAGCAGGCGGTTTTCTCGGTGCATCCATCGGATACAGGAAAACGATCACCGCAACACTGTCAGTAGCCGCTGTCTGTTATTTCCTGGGAAATTACATGATCCCCGGACTTATGGCAGTCTTTCTGTTCAACATGACGATGCCTGTCACGCTCTATCTGCTCGCAAAGAAAATGCCGAATCTTCCAGGCACAGCGTTCGGTATTCTGACATTTGCACTGTTCATAGGTTTCCTGCCTGTATATTTCAATCTGATCATAGGTGAATCCCCGGTATGGCTGGGTACAGCCTCATCACTGATATCACTGGTTTTGCTGAGGCAGATCTGCGGAGGCCAGGGATCATGAGCTTCATGTATCCGCTGGTCCTGACATTGATCTTCGAGCTGACTGCAGCATATGTGATCGGTGTCCGCCGCATGTATTCATTCCTGATCATATTTCTGGTCAATTGTCTGACCAATCCGCTTTTGACCATAGGCATATCACTTCTGCCGGCAGAGATAAATATGCGGCAGCTGATCATATACGGCATATATGAACCTGCTGTAATACTTTCCGAATTTCTGATTTACCGCTATGATTTAAATGAAGATATACCGCCGTTCAGATTATCACTGTTTCTGAATCTGACCTCGGTGATTGGAGGGATTTTATGGCAAAGCATATTCTGAAAAAGATCACAGTTCTGATGACGATCATCCCGGTCATTCTTTGCACATTCATCCTGAATGTACAAGCTGACGTGGCTTTTGAACCGATCGAACCTGTCAAACGGCAATCAAGCATCCTGCTGCCAGCATTGGCTGTTGCGGCAGCTGCCGCAGTACTGCTGGTACTCAGAGCACGCAATCATAAAAAGTAAACAGCAAACACAGACCTGCATACATGCGGGTCTTGTTATCTATGCCCATATTAAAAACCACCTGTTTATATGCAGGCAGTTTTCTGAGGTTATCCTTCGAACTCTTTTGCGACCGTTTCAAGCAGGGAAATGATCGGCAGATGCTGAGGACATGCACCTTCGCATTGTCCGCACTGAATGCATGCACTTGCTTTATTGCGCATTCTGCAGTTCAGGTTGTAGTTCGAGATCGCCTTTTCTTTTTCATTGAACTGTTTGTACATATTCCATGCACCGAAGATCTTCGGGATCGGAATATTCATCGGGCAGCCAGGCTCGCAATAATGACAGCTGGTACAAAGTATCCTGTCAAGAGCATTCAGATCATGCTGTACCTGACGGATCAGTTCCTGCTCTTCCTCATTCAGCGGTTTAAACTCCTTCATATATGACAGATTATCCTGCATCTGTGCAATATTGCTCATACCGCTGAGCACAGCCAGGATTCCATCAAGCGATGCCGCAAAGCGGATACCCCAGGAAGGAAGCGATGCGTCAGGAGCATAGGCTCTGAGCCTGTCACCGATCTGATTCGGAAGTTC
>DMBB01000188.1 GCA_003446295.1 Erysipelotrichaceae bacterium | reverse complement strand
CCGGAAGAAGTCAACGAAGCATTTACCGAGCTTTATGAAGCAGGAAAAGTCCTGAGCTTCGGCGTTTCCAATCAGAATCCTTCTCAGATGGAACTGCTGAAAACAGCCGTGAAATTCCCGCTGACAGCCAACCAGCTGCAGCTGTCCATTGCCCATACGCCTTTGCTGGACGCAGGATTCAATGTGGATATGGCAAATGATCCTGCCGTCATGAGAGATGGCGGCACATTGGAATACTGCCGTATCAACAGCATGGCAGTTCAGGCGTGGTCTCCGCTTCAGGTCGGCTACTTTACGGGCACATTCCTGGCAAATGAGGCGTTCGGAGAACTGAATGAAAAGCTGAACGAACTGGCTGAACAGTACGGCGTCGGAACAGATTCGATCGCATATGCGTGGATCCTGAGGATCCCCGGAAAGATGCAGGTCGTCACAGGCACGACGAAGGCAGAGCGTCTGATCCATGCGGCAGAAGCTGCGGACATCAGGCTCAGCAGAAGAGAATGGTACGACCTGTACAAAGCTGCAGGCAACCGTCTGCCCTGATTGATTATTGATGCATCAAAGCAGCTCACGGGCTGCTTTTCAGTGCCTTTGCGCATTGTCAAAGACGGTTTCATGTGTCAGAATACTTCCGAAAGTGAGCTGAAATGGAAGTATACATCAACGGCAGGCTGACACAGGTCCATGTGGAGCGCAAGCGCATCAGAAATATGTATCTCAGAGTGAATCCGGACGGCAGTCTGCGCATTTCCTGTGCAAAGTCCGTCAGTGAGGCAAGGATCCGGCAGTTTATCGAGTCCAAGGAAAGCTGGATCATCAAAGCACAGATGCGCGTGAAAAATAAAGAACGGGTCCATCAGGAAGGCGCCGAATCACCTGTGATCTGGTGGCTCGGTGAAAAAAAGTATGTCAGGTATGTGGAAGCCGCAAGAGACCGGATCGTCATGGAAGGCGACATCATGACATTCTATCTGAAGGACTTCAGTGAGGAACGTATTACAAAAACATTCCGGAAATACGCTTCCCAGCAGCTGCTGATCATGGCTGAGGAATCCAGAGGGCAGTGGGATGATGCGGTCTGCCGGAAACATCGTCTGCCGCTTCCTTCCATACATACCAGATACATGACATCCAGATGGGGCGTATGCAAACCGTCCGAACACAAGATCACGCTGTCCATCAGACTGATCCATTATCCAAGGGAAGCGTTTGAGTCAGTACTGCTCCATGAGTACGTTCATTTCCTTGTCCAGAACCATTCTTCCGCATTCTATGCACATGTCTACAGGCTGATGCCGCAGTACGATCTTTGGAACGGATATCTGAAATAAAATTTGACTGAAAATGCTTTCAGATGAAAAATGTGAATTTTGTCGGAATCACCTAAATAGCTTGGTTTTTGGTTGAACATTTCAAGGTTTCCGATACAATATAGGCAGAACAGTATGCAGAATGGAGTTGATATCATGAGACCTGTTGATACAGCAATTACTTTTTCTGTCACTTCTTTCGGAACGGAGGAGCTTCTTTTCGGCGGGGTGCATACTGAAAAAAAGTAGTTTTTAGATGGGCGTAGTATGTGTCCATCTTTTTTGAACAAAAAAATACTGAAACGTAATAAGGAGGAAAATTATGGATCAGACAAATCAGGAATTCTTTGATGCAGCGGCCAGAGGTGATTTCGCCAAGGTGTGCGCTATGGTATCAAAGGGCGCAAACGTCAACATTCAGAATGGTGACGGCCGCACAGCACTGATGCGCAGTGCAAAGCGTGGGTATGAAGATATCGTACGTTTCCTGCTCGATAACGGAGCAGACCCGAGAGCGCGTGACAAGAACAACAAGACAGCGCTGATGGGTGCAGCGAAAAAGGGACATCTCGGTATCTGCAAAATGCTGGAACATGCAGGAGCAGACGTTAACTCCCACGATAATAAAGGCAGAACAGCTCTGATGAGAGCTTCCCTGCTGGGAGAACTGGAAGTTGTTGAATATCTGGTTGGCAAAGGCGCTAACCTGGATGCACAGGATGAACAGGGAAGAACAGCTCTGATGGAAGCTGTCAACGCATACAAGCTCGACGTCATCCGTTTCCTGATCGAGAGCGGCGCAAATATCAACGCTGTTGACGGCAAGGGATGCACAGCTCTGATGAGAGCTGCATACAGCGGATTCCCGGAACTGGTAAATTATCTGCTTGAACATGGCGCAGATAAGGAAATTCTGGACTACAACGGCAACAAGGCGATCCACTATGTACGTAAGGAATGCCTTGCAGACCTGAAGGATATTTTGAAATAAGGAGACAATAGAAATATATGAAAGATTATCTTGCAAATGAAGTCCGTAATGTAGTTGTCCTCGGACATTCAGGATCCGGCAAAAGCTCCCTGATCGAATCATGCATGTATTTCACAAAGGCAATCGACCGCTACGGAAAAGCAAATGACGGTACATCCTTCCTGAACTTTGACGCGGAAGAAGGCAAAAGAGGTCTCTCCTGCTACTGCCATCTGGCACCTGTAGAATGGAAGAACAAGAAGATCAACTTCATCGATACACCAGGCTACATGGATTATGAAGGCGAAGAAATGACCGGACTGACAGTCGGCGATAATGCGCTGATCGTTGTCGACGCCAAAGAAGGTGTTGAAGCCGGTACAGAACGTGCATGGAAAGAAGCTGCCGGAAAGAGAAAGCTTCCGACGATCTTCTTCGTCAACAAGATGGATGATCCCAACGCTAAGTTCGACGAGATCCTGGAAGAACTGCGCAATAAGTTCGGCCAGTCAGTCATTCCGTTTGAAATGCCGATCGTAGAGAACGGCAAGGTTGTCGGATCTGTCAATATCCTCCGCAACAAAGCATGGTATTACAACAACCACAATACAGCTCAGGAAGTTCCTGCAGAGCTGGCTGATAAAACTGAAGAATACTACAACATCATCGCTGAGGCGATCGCCGGTGTTGATGATGATCTGATGGAAAAATTCTTCGAAGGCGAAAAGTTCGATATGCACGAAGTAGCGAAGGGACTGCGTATCGGCGTCAGAAGCGGTGATATCAGACCTGTATACTGCGGAAGCGCAGATAAAGGAACAGGTATCGAACGTATTCTCGACCTGATTACTGAATACTTCCCGAGCTATGCGGAAAAAGGTTCCATCCGCGGAACAAATGCCAAGGGCGATCCGATCGAAATGGAAACAAACGAAAATGAAGCAATGTCCGCATTCGTATTCAAGAGCGTCATCGACCCGTTCGTCGGCAAGATCTCCTATCTGAAGGTCATGAGCGGTGTCCTGACATCCGATTCCCAGGTCTACAACTCCACAAAAGAATCCAATGAAAAGATTTCCCAGGTATATGTTATCAACGGCAAGTACCAGGTAGGTGTGGGCAAGCTCTTTACAGGTGATATCGGTGCTGTTGTCAAACTGCAGAACACACAGACAAATGACACACTGTGCACATCTTCCAGAGTTGTTAAATATCCGCCGATCGAATATCCGCAGCCGATGCTGGGATATGCAATATGGCCGAAGACAAAGGCTGACGAAGACAAGATGTCTGTCGGTATCCGCAACATGTGCGAAGAAGACGGAACGATCAAACTCGTCAAGAATGCTGAAACACATGAGCAGGTCCTCTATGTCATGGGTGACCAGCACATTGATCTGATCATCTCCAAGCTGAAGTCCAAGTACAGAGTCGAAGTAGACATCACTGTTCCGACAGTACAATACCGTGAAACGATCCGCGGCAAGGCTGAAGCTCAGGGTAAATACAAGAAGCAGAACGGCGGCGCAGGCCAGTATGGTGACGTCTGGGTAAGATTCGAACCGACTGACAGCGATGATATGGTATTCGCTGAAGAAGTATTCGGCGGTGCTGTTCCGAAGCAGTACTTCCCGCCTGTAGAGCAGGGTCTGAGAGACTGCATGGAGAAAGGACCTCTGGCAGGATTCAAGGTCGTCGGCGTCAAGGCTACACTGTTCGATGGAAGCTATCATCCCGTAGACTCCAAGGAAGTTGCCTTCAAGGAAGCTGCAAGACTTGCATACAATCTCGCTATGCCGAAAGCAAATCCTGTTCTGCTTGAACCGATCGGCAAAGTCACTGTCGTAGCACCTGAAGACTACACAGGTACACTGATGGGTGACTTTACAAAGAGACGCGGTCTGATCCTCGATATGTCAATGAATGAGGATGGTGACCAGGTCATCACAGCTGAAGCACCGATGGCAGAAATGCTGACATATGCAAACGACCTGCGTTCCATGACACAGGGCCGCGGCAAGTATGTCATCGCGTTTGACCGTTACCAGCCGGCTCCGAAGGATGTCGCTGACAAGGTCGTCGCAAACGCTAAGAAAGACGCTTAAGCCTCTGAAACAGCAAAGGGAAAGTCTTCTGAAAGGACTTTCCCTTTTTATTACTCAGTGCTAAAATACACGTATGCCGCTGTGGCGGAATTGGCAGACGCAGTAGACTCAAAATCTGCCGGTAGTGATACCGTACCGGTTCGAGCCCGGTCAGCGGCACGGATGATATCAGCTGGTTGCAAATGTGACCGGCTGTTTTATTTGATCAGACATTCAGCCCGTCGGACCGTTCAGGAAGTGTCCAAAGGACCTGTTTCTCAAATACAGGCGTTCTGTTTTCACCGGCATATGCCCTGAACATAAATGCGATATTCTGAATGCCTTCTTCACCCTGACACATCTTCAGACCGCTGTCTTTGAAGAAATCAGCATATAATGACAGTGCCGCGGCATTGATGATGCCGGGATCCATTTCCTGCTCCAGTACGAGCATCTGCTTCGGCAGTTTTCCGTTGACGATCACATCAGACCATTCCGTATGCAGGACATCATTTGTCCTGTTTTTTGTCAGTACATCGATGACGAATGTACCGGTATCCGTGATGCGCCATCCCAGAACTGCGAAGTACAGGTCTTGATTGTCCGCAAATACAGATTCCGTATCCGTATGTTTTTTGACAGGGTAAGTCAGCTGGTATCCGGCTTTTCCGGTCGGAGACAGACTGTGCTTTGCCTTGATCAGTATTCTGCTGGCAGAGGGCTCACTGACTTCAAGCCAGAATGTCAGCTCATCAACTGTTTTGATCCCGTAGCGCTTCATGAATTCAATGTTGATCCAGAAACTGCCGTTCACTGTTTCATGAGGACCGACTTCCTGCGTGAAATCAACAGGTACGCTGTAGCCAAGCACGGAAGGTCTGACACAGCGGAAGACCATTCGTCTGCCGGTTTTATTGCGCATTCTGACAAAGGTATAAAAACCTGTCTCTTCATGATCAAAGCCTGTGACTGCGAAATATACTTCAGGTGTATTGCAAAGGACCAGATCATCCTTTGTGCTGAGATATGCGACAACTGCCAGAGCACCTGCAGCTGCAGCGCCTCTTAAAATTCTTCTCCACATCGTTAGACCTCCGGAACGGATGTTCCATCTTTATTTTACCAGTGCACGGCTGTTTTGATCAGTCGGGACTGAAGAAAACACTTTAAGGTTGACTGGCTGCTGCATTGATCCCGCACAGTCCGGATACACACTGTATTTATTTACAAATCTTAAGGATTGTCATTTTCACACAAAATTACCGATTTTGTTCACATATTTTTCATGGCGGAATGGTTGCCGTTTCGGCTTGAAATCGCTATAATCGAAATGCTATGAGTAAGTTTAGAAAAACAGTAACGTTTTTATGTTCGCTTTCAATGATCATCGGCCTGCAGCCGGCGGTCAATGTTGAAGCTGAGCCTGAATACACGGATTCCGCTTACTGGAACATGCAGTGCATGAACCAGGATTCATTGTCTGAAGAACAGCAGGCTTCCTGTCAGGCATATGCCGATTTTATCGAACAGAGAAACAAGGAACTGACAGTAAAACTGAGTGAACTGGATTCCAGCAAGCAGGGTATTTCTGCTACGATCGATTCCTATACAGCAAAGTCAGCTGAATATTCAGCTCAGATCGACGGTCTGAACAGCATGATGGATGACCTGAACATGCAGATCGGCGGTGCCAATAAACAGTCAGATGAACTGCTGATCCAGATCAAGGACAGTGAAGAACAGATCGAACTTGAAAAGGCTCAGATCGAATCTCTGAAGCAGCGTATGAAAAACCGTATGTCTGCGAATCAGGGAACGATGCGTCTGAACCAGTTCCTGGATGTACTGATGGGTGCACAGTCCTTCAGTGATTTCGTAAGGATCGCAGGCGGTCTGTCAGACATCTATGAATATGATTCGACGATCCTGGAAGAAATGAATGAAAGTTATGCCAAACTGAATGAGATGCAGGAAGAACTGCTGAGTGAACAGAATGATCTGAAAGTGGTTCAGATGAATCTGGAATCCGGGAAGAGCCTGCTGAATGCACAGCAGTCAGCACTCGTCGCCAGCAAGGATGAGCTCTCAACACTGCAGCTGCAGTATCAGGAACAACTGAAGAACGCTGACTCACAGACTGTTCAGATCATTGAGGAAATGAACCAGAACACAGCTGTGCTTGACAATGTCAAAAACAGCATCGCTCTGTCTTATGAGAAGACAAAACCGAAGTCAACTCCGACGCCTACACCGGCTGCCGGTGATGACAACGGAAACAGCGACGGCGGTTCCGGCAGTCCGGACTGGTACACAGACGGCAGCGGAGCACCTGTTACAGGCGGCGGCAGCAACCCTTATTACGGCGGCTGGGGCAACTGTACATGGGGTGCATGGCAGCTGGTATATGATACGCTGGGAATCGCACTGCCCGGATGGGGCATGGCGGGAGACTGGCTGTGGTATGCACAGCGTGACGGCTATCCTACAGGAAGTGAACCTGCTGTATATTCCGTAGCGGTATATGTCGGACATGTTGCGTTTGTAACAGAGGTCGGCGACGGTATGGTCTATATCAAAGAAGGCAATTATATGGGGCAGTACTATGAACGCTGGGTACCGCTTGATGCACTGCCTTATACAGGACAGACATGTCTTGGATATATTTATCTGCAGTAATTGAAAATGACACTGAAGTACCGGCAAAAAGTTCCGGTACTTTTGTTATGATGGTGAAGTATCAAATGAGGACAATATGAGGAATCTTGATTTTTCAAAAGGGAAGATATCAAATCTGATATTGGCACAGGCTCTGCCGCTGACGGTGGCGCAGCTGGTGCATCTTCTATACAACATTGTGGACAGGATCTATCTGGGACATCTGCCGGGACATGGCAGTATGGCTCTGACAGGCGTCGGCATTACATTCCCGATCATTACGCTGATCGCTGCGTTCACCAATCTGTACGGAACAGGCGGCACGCCTCTGTTCTCGATCGCCCGCGGCGCAAAAAATGAAGGACGTGCCGAGAGGCTGATGGGAACGACCGCATGCCTGCTGGCAGTAACATCCATCCTGCTGATGGCTGTATGCTATGTATTCCGGAAACCGATCCTATACGCATTCGGTGCCAGTGATGCCAGCTATGCATACGCGGATCAGTATCTGCAGATCTATCTGCTCGGAACCATTTTCTCAATGACTGCGACAGGCATGAACGGATTCATCAATGCACAGGGATTCCCCAGGATGGGAATGCTGACGGTCATGATCGGCGCTGTCCTGAATCTGGTTCTTGATCCGGTGTTTATCTTCGGATTTCAGATGGGCGTGCGTGGGGCAGCTGCCGCAACAGTGATCTCACAGATCGTATCTGCTGTATGGGTCATCCGTTTCCTGATGAAGGATACGATTCCGATCAGACTGAAAAAGCAGAACTTCTGCATCGTTCCCTCCCTGGCTTCCGAGATCGTGAAAGTCGGTACGGCAGGATTTGTCATGCAGGGAACAAACTGCCTTGTACAGGTTCTGTGCAACCGCACACTGAGCATTTACGGCGGCGACCTGTATGTAGGCGTGATGACTGTTCTGAATTCCGTCAGGGAGATCCTGTCCCTGCCGGTATCCGGCATGACCGGCGGTGCACAGCCTGTGATCGGCTATAACTATGGCGCTAAAGAATACGGGCGGGTCAAATCAGCGATCCGGTTCATGACACTGATCGGCTCTGCCTATACGGTATGTGCATGGCTCGTGGTGTTCCTCTTCCCGGGATTCTTTATCCGTCTGTTTTCTTCCGACGCGGCGATGATCACGCCGGGCATCCGGGCAATGCAGATCTATTTCTTCGGCTTCCCGCTGATGTCATTCCAGATGTCAGGACAGACGACGTTCCAGTCACTCGGAAAGTCGAAATATGCGATCTTTTTCTCCCTGCTGAGAAAAGCGTTTATCGTAGCGCCGCTGACAGTTCTTCTGCCCAGACTGATGGGTGTTGACGGCGTGTTTGCGGCTGAACCTGTCAGCAACGCGCTTGGCGGTCTGGCATGCTTCATCACCATGTATTTTGTTGTATACCGGAAGCTTGAAAAAGAAGAAGTATAAAACAGGACCCTGAACACTGAGAAAGACAGATCATTGATACATCAGAAAAGAAGCCGGAAGGCTTCTTTTGTCTGACACATCAGTTTTATCTGCTCAGGTCCCTGATGCTTTCGTGGAGCACAGGGTCCGCAGGGATCTGTTTATGTGAAGCGGCTTTATTGTAGCTGATCCGGAACAGCAGGTCGTCCACGCCTTCGCTGACCAGTCTGTCGATGTTCTGTCTGATGGTGGTAAGTCTTGGCACGGTATAGCCGGTATAGGAAATGCCGTCATAGCCGACAACAGACAGGTCTTCCGGGATATATTTCCCCAGATCATGCGCTGCCCGCATAATGCCTACCGCCACAAGATCGGACAGGCCGAAGACAGCTGTCGTATCAGGCAGCCGCTGCAGTGCAGGCAGTGTTTTTTCATATCCGTCTTCCATGGTGAGCATGCTTTCAACATACTGTGTGTTCTGATCGAACGGGATGTTCTTTTCCTTCAGTACCGAGAGGAATCCGTTCAGTCTCTGGCTTGAGACCTGATCTGTTTCTTTCGTACGGTAGCCGCCGATGATCAGAAATTTGCGGTGACCGTTGTCTGTCAGAAGCTCTGCAGCCTGACGCGCACCGTCATAGTCATTTGTTGTAAAGCTTGAGAGGTTTTTGTATCCGAGGTCTTTCGCCCAGCCTGAGATCAGCACGCAGGGGACATTGATCGAGCCGAAATCACTCCGGAAGTTTTCCAGAGCACCGCCCAGGAAAATGATGCCTTTCGGGTTCCGTTCCGTGCAGATCTGTACTGCCTGGCGCACTTCGTTGTCCCGCTCGTTGACAAAGACGACATTGGCTGTTTCTCCGCTTTGGGCAAGATACTGTTCCGCCTTCTCCATCAGTGTTTCCAGAAAGAGATTGCTTGAGCCTTTTACGATAATGGTAATGGGAGTTGAATGTGACTGCTTCAGGTGCTTTGCGTTGGAGTTCGGCTGAAAATTCTCCTGCGCAATGATCTCAAGGATCTTTTTTCTGGCTGCTTCACTGACATCAGGATGCTGGTTGATCACCCTGGATACAGTGCCGATGCTGTAGCCTGAAAGTCTTGCAATATCTTTGATCGTCATAACATCCACCTCCGGACTGAACAATCATAATGCAAAACATGTGCAAAAGGAAACATGATTTTAAAAAAGGCGAAAAATATAGCCTTTTTCGAAATTTTATTTACATTGTTTTCACGCTGTGTTCAAAATGATTTTTTCACTGAAATTTACGGTTAACTTATTGAACTTCACTTGGAATTTGTTACAATGTCATCGCAGACAGGAGGTGCATACATTGAGCAAGGATGAAGCTATCAGTATTGAAGGAACCATCGTAGATACCATGCCGAGTGCATTCAAAGTCGAACTGGTAAACGGTATGGTCGTTCGCGCAACGCTCGCGGGTAAGATGAGGATGAATCACATTAGAGTCCTTCCCGGAGACAGAGTGACAGTGGAACTTTCACCGTATGATCTGACAACGGGCAGGATTGTTTATAGATTTAAATAATCGCAGTATAGCAATTCGTACCGCAGAAGCAGGCTCAGAACCTGCTTTTTTTGCATGCAGAAGGCCGGCTTTGCGCCGGCCTGCATCACTTATTTTGTAGGATCTTTTCCTTCCAGGAACTTGCGGATATCTTCGCACAGTTCATGCACGTTTTCTTCACCGATATAGATCATGTGGCCGGAGGAGTATCCCTTGACGAAGACTCTGTCCTTGGGCAGACTTGCATGATCAAGCGTGTGATAGACGTAGCCGAATTCCGTGCACAGATCGAACCATCCGTTTGCGAAGAATGTACGCATGCCGGGTCTCATGGTCATTGCACGTCTGAGCTGGTCTGCTGTCGTACCCATCTTGGCTTCCTTGTTCCATGATTTATAGTACATGGTCATGTTGATGTAATTGCGGTCCAGCTTGACATTCAGGCGGGGCAGCAGGTCACCTGTGAGGGCGGAATAGAAGTATGTATCGTAGCGGTCAGCTGTAGCGTCATCCCAGAGTCCGTCTTTTTCTTCCAGAACATCCGGGCTGAGCAGTGGTCTGGTCATACGGCCGTCATAACGTGAAACAGCTTTGCCCTGCTTTTTCAGGACTTCCTGACGATAGGTGTTGTCATTGATCTTCAGTCCGTTGCGCAGCAGATACTCTCTGGAAACGCCGGAATAATATGTAACACGGTCAATGATGTGCTCTTTTTCTTCTTCGGAAATAGATTCGCCTTTGTAAAGCGCAAGTACATATTCCGTATCAGCGAATGCCTTCGCTTCTTTGACGAATTCTTCAACAGTCTGATCTGTCGGATGGTTGTGGAACCAGTTGACGCCGGCATAGGTAGGGAATCCGATAACAGAAGGTTCAACATAGATCTCTTTTCCGAAATATTCACCGACTGTAACGGTATTGCCGATCATGACGATTCCGTCAAACGCGACGCCGTATGCGCGTTCTTTTCCGCCGTTGGCAGCGATGCCTGCAGCAGTTGCGCTGCGTGTGCATCCGTAGCTTTCACCGACCAGATATTTGGGGGAAAGTGAACGGTTATATCTTCTCGTCCATGCTTCAATGAAGCTCAGCAGTGCTTCTGCGTCTTCTTCAATGCCGAGGAAGTTCTTGCCTTCTTCTTCATCAATGAGCACACCATAGCCGACACCGACAGGGTCTACCAGAACCAGGTCAGCGATGTCCAGCAGGCAGTCGGGATTGTCGATCACTTCAAACGGGCCGAATGCGCTGGGACGGTCAGGCTCACCGTAAGTAATTCTTCTGGCACCGAGGAATCCGGCATGCACATACATGGAAGAACTGCCCGGACCGCCGTTATAGGCGAAGACTACAGGACGTCTTGATGTATCTTCAACATCGGAACGGAAATAGGAATAAGAGAAGATGGAAGCGATGGCTTTTCCATCTTTTCCGTAGAACACATTGTCTTCACTGACGGTGTGGTAAGGAATCTCATTTCCGCGGAGTGTGATGGTACCTTTTGACTCAAAGCGTGCAGGTTTGAAATCATCCGGTTTGAAACTTTCTGTTTTATACATATCAGAGTTCTCCTTTTGCCAACAATTGTACTACAATCAAAGACAGAAAAAAGTTGTAATGATCCGGTTGTGCACAATGTATGAAGTTTATCGGCCCGATCATGAAAAGAGGTAGAAATGTCTTTCAGAATCATCAGAAGCAATATTATCCAGGTCAAAGCGGATATGATCGTGAATACAGCCAATCCCGAGCCGCGCATCGGGGGAGGAACAGATACAGCCATCTATGAGGCAGCCGGACGTGAACAGCTGATGGAGGCACGCCGGCAGATCGGAACGATCGCACCGGGTGACGCTGCGGTCACAAAGGCATACGGTCTGGACGCAAAATATATCGCGCATGCGGTCAGCCCTGTATGGATCGATGGTCAGCACCACGAGACAGAACAGCTGCGCAGCTGTTATGAGAAGTCACTGAAGCTTGCCGAGCAGTACCGCTGCCAGAGCATTGCCTTTCCGCTGATGGCTGCAGGATCAAACAGGTTCCCCAATGACATTGCGCTGAAAACTGCATTGAATGCGATCCAGTCATATCTGATGGATCATGAAATGGATATTACACTGGTCGTATTTGACAGACAGTCTTTTGAGCTTTCGGAACAGGTATTTGAACGTGTAGCCAGCTACATTGAGGATCATCAGGTCGCAGCGGCGGAAGAACGGGAATATCAGTACAGAAGACGGCGGGAAGAGAAATACATGAAGAACTCCGGTCTGAGTTCTTCGCCGATGCTGTCTCCTGCAATGGGCGGTGCATGGACACCGAAGAAGGAACAGACATTCCAGGTACGGCTGCTCCATCTGATCGATGCAAGCGGAAGAACAGACCCGGATGTATACAAAGCTGCGAATATCGACCGCAAACTGTTCGCAAAGATCCGCAAGAATGAGAATTACAAGCCCTCCAAGAAGACAGTGATCGCACTGGCTCTGGCTCTTCATCTGAGTCTGGATGACACGGTCGATCTGCTTTCCAGGGCAGGCTTTGCATTGTCGCCCTCCGTGGTCTTTGATCTGGTCATCAGGTACTGCCTGGAGAATGACATCTACAATATCTTTGAAGTCAACGCATTGCTGTTTAAATTCGATCAGGAAACACTTTGAAGATGTCGCCTTGCAGGCGACCCCTGCCTTTCTTTCCGGACGTAATATGAAAGCGGAAAGAGAGGTAACAGCCATGAAAAAGAATTCAACAGAAATCGTCATGATACTCGACAGAAGCGGCTCCATGTGCGGCCTGGAACAGGATACCATCGGAGGATACAATTCCTTCCTGGAACGTCAGAAAAAGACAGAAGGAACCGTGCTTGTATCGACTGTGCTGTTCGATGATACAGCGGAGGTCCTGCATGACAGGGTGGAGCTCTCAAAGATCAGCCCGATGACAAATCGGGAGTACTATGTCAGAGGATGCACGGCACTGCTCGACGCATTGGGAGGAGCCATTCATCATATCGGCAATGTCCATAAATATGCCAGAGACGAAGACCGTCCTGAACATACGATCTTCGTCATCACGACCGACGGCATGGAGAATGCCAGCAGGCATTACACGTTTGATCAGGTACGCAGAATGGTACTGCGTCAGCAGGAACAGTACAACTGGGAATTCCTGTTCTTCGGTGCCAATATGGATGCGATCGCTGCGGCAGGAAGATTCGGCATCAACGAAGACAGGGCAGTCACATTTATTTCCGACCGTACAGGAACCAGACTGAATTACGATGTGATGGCAGAAGCTGTCTCAGAGATGCGCAGAGCTCCGAAGGGAACCAGGATCAGCGCAGCCTGGAAAAAAGATATTGAGGAAGATTTCAAAAAACGTCAGAAGTAAAGCAGAGTGTTTCCATGGACGCAGGGAACAGACTGATCAGCGTTTTTCAGGACACCAGAGGTCTTCGGACCTCTTTTATCATGCGTGCGCAATGTGCATACCGGACGCGCATGACTGCGTATTTTGCCGTACGATCACTTCGAAAGGAGGTGATTGTATGGACACAATCAGATTTACATTTCATGAATCATGCATATTCGAAGCACACAGGGAAGAAAATGAACTGTATGCAGAGTATTCCATGATCCTCTGGATGGGCAAGGGAAGATACGTTGTATGGCGCATGTGCTTTGTACCGGACAGCCTGAAGTCAGCAGCTTCACAGATCCGTGAATGGCTGGACAATGACGAAGAGGACATACAGATCGAACTGCAGGGTGACACATTTGCGCTGAAGCTGACCCTGTATGATGATCTGAGGCTTGTCCTGCAGTACGGACAGGATCAGAATGCAGGATTTGCTGAGTATCCGCTGACGTATGATGAGCTGGAGCAGCTCATCTGGATGATGGAGTGTGCCGATGAGTGATCATTCATTTGATCTCAGCATCCTGGACGAAACAGCAGATGAATATATCTGTGAGATCTCTTTGAATGAGGATGAGAGAACGATCTGCTCATGGGATGCGGACATCAGAAAATATGATATCTGCAGGCTGTGTCTGGTTCTGGAGCATTATATGCGGGAGGAACTGGATGGGGCATCGAGCGATGTGCTCTACAGGCTTCATGATGAATGGAACCGGGTCAGCATTTCAGTCATTCGGTCATGCGGAGAGCATCTGATCAGCTTTGCGGCTGATGATGAACGGCATACCGTCATGGCGGATACATGCATCTCGGATGAGGAAATGGAGCTGCTGATCAGCTATCTCAGTGATCCCATGCATTATCGTCTGACCTGATGAGGACCGACTGTACAGAAACTGCTGTACAGTCTTTTTTCATGAGTGTCACAGACCGCAAAACAGAAAGCATTTGATATATAATGGTTTGGAAATGAGGCATTATGAGTGAAGAGAACATCCTGTACCGGACGCTTTTCGGTCTGAAAAGACAGAACTTTGAAGATTCGGATACCACAGCTGATATGTACAAACAGCTGATTTCCATTGCCTGGCCTGCTGCTCTGGAAGGCCTGCTTTTGACTTTGATGAACAGCTTTGACACGATGATGGTCGGACAGATCGGACCTGCTGCGATCGCATCGGTAGGACTGTGCTCACAGCCGAGAATGATCATGCTGCTGGTGGCACAGGCACTCTGTGTCGGAACGACTGCCGTGGTTGCCAGAAGAAAGGGCGAGGGAAGACAGGATCTTGCGCTGTCATGCCTGAAGCAGTCTCTGGTGATCATTACCTTTATCGGCATTGCCATCACACTCTGCGGATTTTTCGGCGCCAGATGGCTGGTGCTTCTTGCCGGGGCTTCTGAAGAGACTGTCGGGAATGCAGTGATCTATTTCCAGACGATCTCACTGGCTTTTGTCTTCAACTGCTGGGCATTATGCATCTGCGCAGCGATGCGCGGTATCGGCCGCACCAAGGTGACGATGACCGTCAATATGACAGCCAATGTCGTCAATGTATTCCTGAATTACTGCCTGATCCTGGGACATTTCGGATTCCCGGCACTGGGTGTCAGAGGCGCAGCCATCGCAACAGCGATCGGTACGCTTGTTTCATGCATCATGGCTGTCAGAGTCGTTCTGAAGAAAGGGGATTACCTTTCCCTCAGACCGTTTACAAAATTCTCGTTTGACAGGGCAACGGTCAATTCCCTGATGCAGGTCGGCAGCGGCACGATCGCCGAGTCGGTATTCCTGCGTATCGGATTCCTGCTGAACGGCAGACTGATCGCGGGAGTCGGCACATCCGCTTATGCGACCAACCAGATCGTACAGCAGATATCCGGTCTTGCCTTCACGGTCGGTGATGGAACAGCATCTGCCTGTACCTCACTGGTCGGCCAGTCGCTTGGCGCTAAGAAAAAAGAGAAGGCAAAGATGTATGTGGATGTCGTCAGAAGACTGTCCCTGTTCCTGTCGATCGCGATCATGCTGCTGACATTCTTCGGAAGAAATATCTTCCCGACATTCTTTACAACAGATCAAACGATCATCACTGCCGCCTCATTATGCTTCCTGATACTGATGGTCGGCATTATTCCGCAGAACCTGAGAGTTGTTTTGTCAGGCTGCCTGCGCGGTGCAGGAGATGTGAAGTTTGTTGCGGTCGTTTCCCTGATCAGCGTACTGATCATCAGACCGCTCATGACATGGCTGTTCTGCTATCCTGTCAACAATATGTTCCCGGACATGATGTTCGGCTTTACCGGTCCATGGATCTCATTTGGCATTGATGCCCTTGTCAGGGCAGCGATGCTGACAGTCAGGGTCAATAAAGGCGAGTGGGTCAATATCAGGCTGTAAGCACACTGAATAGGAGAGAAAAAACAATATGGAATATGCAGTTTTGAATGACGGGTCCCGTATGCCTGTGTTCGGTCTTGGAACATGGGATCTGCGGGGTGAAGCATGTACGGAAACGATCATACAGGCGATCAATATCGGTTACCGTCTGATCGATACAGCGCAGATGTACAGAAATGAGAAGGAAGTCGGAAAAGGCATCAGAGCATCCGGCATCAGCCGTGATGAACTGTTCATTACCAGCAAGGTCATCAGTCCTGACAGAAGCTATGATGCTGTCATCAAAGCGGTAGACCGTTCACTGGAAGCACTTGGTCTGGACAGCATTGATCTCTACCTGCTCCATGAACCGTATGACACGGCACAGGAAATGTATGCGGCTTTGAAGCAGGCACAGCAGGAAGGAAAAGTACGTTCCATCGGTATTTCCAACTTCCACGAAGAAAGATACAGCGCTTTTGTAAAAGCCTGCGGGATCATCCCGGCAGTCAATCAGGTGGAAAGCCATGTGTATTTCATGCAGAAGGATCTGCAGAAGCTGATGAGCGGATACGGAACTGTCATGCAGGGCTGGGCACCGTTTACGGAAGGCAGAAGAAAGATCTTTGCTGATCCGGTCTTAAAGAGGATCGCTGAAAAGCATCATAAAACAGCTGCTCAGATCGCTCTGCGCAGCCTGCTGGACAACGGGATCTGTACGGTCGCCAAATCATCAAAGGCTGATCGTCTCAAGGAAAACCTGGATATATTTGATTTCAGACTGACAGAGGAGGAATTGAGAGAGATCGCTGCCTTGGACGAGCATCGCTCACTGTTTGGCTGGTATTGACAGGAAATGTGAAAGAATTTCATGAATCTTTCACAGAATCAGCGTCTCCATATCACAAAGGACAATTATTCTATAAGTGTCCTGAAGAGGATAGTGATAATTTCTTTCCCCTATAATAAAAGAGGATCGCAGAGATCCTTTTTTATATGTCCTGATTCTTGTCTGCTGATGATCTTCTGACTTCGATCATGTGACGAAAATAATCAGGAAGGGGTGCATGGAACACCATCCTTTCACCGGTAACAGGATGCGCAAAGGATATACATTCCGCATGAAGCGTCTGTCCGGGCAGACCTTCAGGTTCTGTGGTGCTTCCATAGAGCGAATCACCGATGATCGGATGGCCGATCGCCTCCATATGTGCCCTGATCTGATGTGTTCTGCCTGTTTCCAGTGTAATATGCAGCAGCGTACTGTCTTCAAAACGTTCCAGTACATTGTATTTCGTGATGCAGTCCTTCTCGTCGTAGCAGTCTGTGCAGCTGAACTTCAGACGGTTTTCAATACTTCTGCCGATCGGCATATCAATGGTATCGCTGTCTTTCTCAACGATCCCTTCCGTCAAAGCAATATATTCCCTGCAGCATGTATGCTCATTGATCTGGGCAGAAAGACTTCTGCGGGCGTTCTTTGTTTTGGCTGCCAGTAGACATCCGGAAGTATTCATATCGATCCTGTGCGGGAAATGGAAGCTTTGTGTTCTGAAATCCTCATTCATATGAAACAGCAGGGCGTTCTGAAGTGTTCCGGTATAATGTCCCGGACACACTGCAGCCGGCATGCCTTTGGGCTTGTTGATGACAAGCATTTCATCATCTTCATAAAGGATGTCAACAGGGATATCCTCCGGGACAGGATCAAGTGCTTTTCCCTGGGGAACGTTGGCCATAATGCGGTCACCGGGAACCACGATAAAAGATTTTCTGCTGACAACACGGTCATTCACAAGAACCAGATTATTTCTGATCAGCTCCTTCGCACGATAAGGCCTGTAGTGTTCCAGTAAGAGCTGAAGCAGCGGCATTTCTTTTTCTGCCGTGTAATACTCTTCCTTGAATTCCATAATTTCATGATAGCACTGACATTCATTTTTTTGCAGGATTTCAGACTTTTATAGTATAGTTTTTCATATGGCAAGAGAATTCACACAGGCACAGCTGATCGAACGTACGATCTACCGAAAATACCGGAAAGAATTATGGGGTCCTTTTGTGACAGCGATCCATCAGTACAATCTGATCCAGCCAGGCGATAAGATCGCGGTCTGCATTTCAGGCGGGAAAGACAGCATGCTGATGGCAAAGATGATGCAGTGCTATCAGAAGATCAATGAGATCCCTTTTGAAACAGTATTTCTGGTCATGGACCCGGGATACAATGAGGCAAACAGGCAGAAGATCGAGAACAACGCAAAGCTGCTGGATATTCCCATCCAGGTGTTTGAGACCAACATATTCGCTGTAGCGGAGAGGCAGACCAGGAATCCCTGCTATCTTTGTGCCCGCATGAGAAGGGGTCATTTATATAACCAGGCAAAACTGCTCGGATGCAACAAGATATCCCTCGGTCATCATCTGAATGATGTGATCGAAACAACAGTCATGGCAATGTTCTACAGTTCCAAGCTGGAGACGATCATTCCCAAATGCCACAGTGAAAACTTTGAAGGAATGGAACTGATCCGTCCGATGTACAGGATCAAGGAACAGGATATCGTGAACTGGTGCAGATACAATGGCCTGGAATTCATACAGTGTGCATGCAGATTTACCGACGGCATTGCCAAACGGGAAGTATCATCGAAACGGAAAGAGGCGAAAGATCTGATCGCGGAACTGAAAAAGACACATCCGGATGTAGATGACAATATCTTCCGTTCCATTCATGCTGTACAGATCGAATCATTTCCCGGATACAAGGCAGACGGTGAACTGCACAGTTTTCTGGATGATTATGAAGAAATGGAAAAACGCCGGAAAGACCGGTAAACAGAAGCGTATGCTTTGACAGGAGGAACAACCCATGAATCTCGTCTTCTTTGACATTGACGGAACACTGGCAACGGGAAAACATGTCCCGGAAAGCGCTGCTGAAGGACTGAGACTGCTCCGTGAAAACGGGAACCTTGTATTTATCTGTACCGGACGCAATCCGGCATACGCAGAGAAGAATTTCGGACAGTACGCGGACGGATTTATCTGCTGCAACGGCAGACTGGCTGTCAAAGGCGGGGAGGTCCTGTATTCCCATCCGCTCAGTGATGAGCAGATCAGGGAGATCGTGAAGCGCATGGATGCGGTCGGCGCAGGATATGCGTTCCTCGGAACTGATGAAGGGTATTACGGCGGAGATCCAGCAGGATATGAAGTCATGTCCCATGTACAGAATAAAGGCTTTGTGAAAAACGGTCTGGCAGAACATATGAATGTCTATACATTTGATGCATATCTGGGCACACCGGACAGGATCAGCGTCATCCAGGAAGCACTGGATGGTTTTGCAATCGCCAATCCGCACGGACCCCATCCCAGCGCAGATATCACCGTGCTTGGCGTTGATAAAGGAACAGCACTGGTTCATGTGGCGGAAGTGCTCGGCGTACCGCTGGAAAACACCTATGGCTTTGGTGACGGAAGAAATGATATCTGCATGCTGAAGGCTGTCGGACACGGTATTGCCATGGGCAATGCGATCGATGAGACAAAGGCAGCAGCTGAATATGTAACAACAGACATCAATGACAACGGTGTTTGGAACGGTCTGAAGCATTACGGACTGATCTGAAACAGAAAAAAACCTGCAGGGGAGGCGACGCCTCCTTTTCTGCAGGCTTTTATCATGCATATCAGAAACTCAGATGCGGAATATGATCGTGATGAGTTTGAAGATGCAGAAGAATACGTTGATCACAAAGATCGAGAACAGGATCAGACCGATTGTATAGCGCGGTCCGTCTCCGCAGAATTTCCGTATGGCCTCCAGCATCGGGTTATCATAAGCATCACGCAGGAACATAAAGTTTCTGTCAAATACGACATCAACGATGTACATGATGCCGATCAGCACAAGGATCTTCGCGATCGATCCCCACAATGCGGAATAGACAAGCGGTATCTCTCCGCATACAAAGCGCGCAGTCACATAGGCAATGATCAGTCCGTGATACAGGAACTGATGAATGGAATAGAAGTTGATTGCCGGCAGTGCCTGGGTAGTCGGAAATACAACAGCCATGATGGCTCCGGGCAGGAAAAGCGTCAGCAGCATCACTCCGAAGAACGGCACGGAAGCGCTGATCGAATCCAGAACGATAAAGTATGCACCGAAGCTGCATATCTCCAGAGGCAGGTATTCACTGATTTTTACGCCTGTTTTTGCCATCAGCACCATTTTGAAAATTTCAGATATCATCAGAGCTGCAGCGATCACACGCAGGATCGTCATCTTGACTGTATGATCAGCTCCCGCATAAACGAATGCGATAACCGCAGTAAAAAGAGCAGTCAAAACCATCCAGTTCAGGTGCGCTTTTGCAAACTGTCCGTATCCCATCCCCTCCGGGATGTGGTCCCTGTGTGTCCAGAAATATTTCATAGCCGTTATTATAGCGTACTTATTACTTTTGTTAATACTTATTTTTATTCAGCATGCCCTTTTGATTAAATATACAATTCTGCATTTATGTATAAAAAAGAACATAATATGGTCTTCAGACAGGCAAATTAGGTTAATCGTGTATGCGGTTGCCCAGGCACATACGCACAAAGTCCGGATCAAAATGCTTTGCCCGTGAGCCTGAATAACCCATATCCAGTGATGAGATCTGCTTCATCTCTTCATCAGTCAGCGTGAAATCCCAGATATCAAAATTTTCGATGATCCTGTTTTCATGCACGGATTTCGGTATGACAACGACATTTCTCTGCACATTCCATCTGAGCAGTACCTGCCCGACTGTTTTCTGATGCGATGCAGCGATTGCTTTGAGCATCTCGTTCTCAAACGGATTGTAACGGCCGCCGCCGAGCGGTGCCCAGGCTTCCGGTATGACATGGTAGTATTCCATTGTTTCAAGTGCTGCTTCCTGCGTGTAATAGGGATGCAGTTCCACCTGGTTGACCATGGGTCTGATCCGTACGGTCTCGCAGAAGTTTGTCAGAATATTGGGATAGAAGTTGGAAACGCCGATCGCTCTGAGCTTTCCGTCTTCATACGCCTTTTCCATAGCTCTCCATGCAGCAAAATAGTCACCCATTGCCTGATGGAGGAGATAGAGATCCAGATACTCCAGACCGGATTTTCTGATGGACGCATCAATGGCAGCTGCAGCAGTCTCCTCATTGACCATGTCCTGCACCCACATCTTGGATGTGATGAACAGTTCTTCTCTGGTGCAGATGCCTTCTGCGATCGCTTCACGTACAGCATCGCCGACAGCGTCCTCATTGGTGTAGGCTGCAGCCGTATCGATCAGACGGTAGCCTGCACGTATGGCAGCCAGCACGGACTTCCTGCATTCTTCTTTGTCACGAACCTGAAAAACACCGAATCCTTCAAGAGGCATCTTCAGACCGTTGCTTAATGTTCTGTATTCCATAAAACCTCCTTGTGTTCAGAACAAAATTCAATTCTGCTGTATGTTTTTGTCTTTCTGATCATATTGTATATGAACTGTACGGAAATTCAAAGAACCGTACATGACGGTAGCCTGTTCTGCCGGGTCTGTCACCATAACAGGCATAATGCATGCATACAACAGTCCGATGTCTGTATAATTGGGAAGAAAGGATTCTTCATGAACATACTTGTCAACATACTGATCGTCATACTGGAGATCAAAGGTCTTTACGGCATTATTGCCGGACACGAAAAAGGGAAGCTGCTGCAGCATGGAGTTCATGCATTGAAGTATTTTACGGTGCTTTCCAATCTGTTTGCGATGATCACAGCCATGATCAATATCGGATTCATGATCATATACGGTCAGGAGACAGAGCTGCCTTTCTGGCTGGCAGAACTGAACCTGATGGCTGCTGTGGGAGTGATGCTGACATTCATGACGGTTATGCTGTATCTCGGCAGGCTGTACGGATATGCGGAAATGCTGAAAGGACCGAACTTTGAGCTGCATCTGTCAGGACCGCTCTGCATGGCTGCCTGTTTCCTGTTCTTCCTGCATCTGCCGCAGATGACCATCATGAGCACATTGCCTGCCCTGATCCCGGTCATCCTGTACGGGATATGGTATCTGTCGAATCTGCTGATCAACGGCATCAATCCCGGAAAGCACACGAACGATTTCTACGGGTTTGCCCGCGGCGGTCTGAAAACAGTTCCCATAGTATTTGCAGTGATGATCACCGTGACATGGCTGATTGCCCTGGGTTTATGGGCGGTTCGTTTCTGA
>DMBB01000287.1 GCA_003446295.1 Erysipelotrichaceae bacterium | reverse complement strand
ATGATCGTCAGATTGCGCAGACCCAGGAAGTCCATCTTGATCAGTCCCCTGCTTTCAAGATGTTCCATTGTATACTGAACAGTCGCCATGCCCTCTTCCACCTGCATGACCGGCACGACCTGCTGCAGCGGCAGACGGCTCATGACGATGCCTGCCGCATGGAGGCTCGTATGTCTGGGAAGTCCTTCCAGCTTCTGCGCAATGCGGAACAGCTTCTGATAGCGTCTCTCGGCATTGACGACCTGGGCCAGGCGCGCATTCTGCCTGAGCGCTTCACTTAAGGTGATCTTCTGCGTATTGGGGATCATCCTTGCCAGCATGTCGATGTCTCGTTTATCGATGTCGAGCACCCTGCCGACGTCACGTATGACCTGCTTTGCCCCGAGCGTGCCGAAGGTCACGATATTGGCAATATGTTCGCTGCCGTACTTCCGGTAGACATAGTCGATCACCTCCTGACGGCGATCATCAGGAAAATCGGTATCGATATCGGGCATTGAGATGCGTTCCGGATTCAGGAATCGTTCAAACAGCAGTCCGTACTTCAGCGGATCGATCTGCGTGATGCCAAGCGTATATGACACTAGGCTGCCGGCAGCGGAGCCTCTGCCCGGTCCGACATAGATGGACTGTTTTCTGGCATAGCGGATAAAGTCATAGACGATCAGGAAATAGTCTTCAAAGTGCATTTCCACGATCACATCCAGTTCGTATTTCAGACGTTTGATGTACTGCTCCGGCACATTCCCGTTCATTCGTTTTTTCAGTCCAGCAATGCACAGCTGAGTCAGATACTGTGCGCTGCTGACGCCCTGGGGCGTGTCAAAGACAGGCAGACCGGTCTTTTCCAGTTCCATATCCGCCCTGCACTGATCTGCGATCTCGTCTGTTCTTGCAAGATCGTCGCTTTCATACAGCGCTTCCATAGCCTGCTGCGGCAGGAAGCTTCTGCCCGTGATCAGCGGAAGCGACTGATCCTTGATCGTCCTGCCCTGTCCGATCCCGCGCATGATCCGGTAGCTTTCGCTGTCTTCTTCGTCCAGATAGTAAATCAGATTCAGCGCGCATGTCCGGATCGACAGTGCGGAACAGATCCGCTTCACCATGCTGTTTCTGGCTTTCCATAATGCGGCGTCCATATAGGACAGCGCGACATCAAAAGGCGGCAGCTCCTCCTTCATGATGGTCAGGCGTCTTGTTACTTCCTCCCTGTTTTCGGAGATCATTGCCGAATCAAACCATCCGCCCTCGGAGAATACGATCAGGAAACAGTGCCGGCAGCTTTCGATCAGCTGCTCTGCCGTGCAGTGTCCGGTTCCCGAAGCGATCGCGGAACTGAGCTTCATGAGGTTTGAAAAACCGATGTTGTCTTTTGCCAGCAGCAGAAACGGCACGATCTCATCATGGTACATGCAGTCTGCTTCCAGGCCGAATACCGGGTGTATGCCTTCCTTAGCGCAGGCACGCAGAAAGACCGGCGCTCCATGCATCACATTGTGATCAGTCAGCGCCAGGGACCGGTATCCGTACTGCTTTGCCTTATGCACAAGGTCATTGATACGGATCGTTGAATCCAGCAGTGAAAAACTGCTTCTTACATAAAGATGAACAGACATATCCCTATTTTACCATTCTTCACGTCTATGAAAAGAGATGCCGCACCCTGCAGTGCATATTCAGACGATTCCTGAGGGCTGCCGGACAGGCATCATACCGTCATAAATCTTAATACATCGTCACTTTGTGAAATATACACTGACTTTGGATTATGCTATAATATCAAGACGTCTGGAGGTTATTTATGACCAGAAAAATCGACTATCGTGAGATCAAGGAACAGATGGATTCCGAGAATACTCACGCAGTAAATAAGAAAAAGCCGCCTGTTGATTCTGATGGACCGACCAAGATCTATTCTGTCATCCATGAAGATCCGCATGAAACGCTTGAAAAAGAAAAGAAGCGCAAAAAACAGGTAAGAAAACACCGCGGGTTTGCCGTGGTAACGGCGCTGCTGATGGTGATGCTGATCGTGATGATCACGGTCGGAGCGATCGGTTCGGCAATTGCCTGGCAGATGGTGGAGGATTCACCCGAGCTGAAGCTGACCGACTTTGTCAACGAAGAGTCTACCATTATATATGACAATGACGGCAATACGATCGCTGAAGTAGGTGTTTATCTTCGTGAAAACATCACATATGACAGCTGCCCGGAAAGTCTGGTAGACGCGTTCCTCTCCATTGAGGACTCACGTTTCTTCACACACTTCGGATTCGATATTCCCCGCTTTACCAAAGCGATCCTTGAGAACCTGAGATCCAGGGATTTCTCCCAGGGCGGTTCAACCTTCACGATGCAGCTGGTCAAAAATACCTACTTCCAGAATGACGAAGCGGGTATCCAGGTTGCCAGAGGCATTCCCTACAAAGTTCAGCAGATCTACCTTGCAATCAAGCTCGAACAGCTGATCGGCAAAAAGGAGATCTTCCAGCTCTACATGAACAAGCTGAACTTCGGCGGACATGTCAGAGGCGTTCAGAAAGCAGCACTGTATTATTTCGGCAAGAACTGCAACGAACTCAACCTGACGGAATCCGCTATGCTGGCAGGCATCGTCAACCTGCCTAACGGCTATAACCCTTACTATTACCTTGATGCCGCTACCCGGCGCAGAAACGAAGTGCTCGGCATGATGGCATATCACGGATACATCACGGACGAAGAGGCAGCGCTTGCCAGAACGATCAAGGTTGAGGATCAGCTTGCCGGTGAAACACGTGTTGCGTCCGTTGATTCCAGAAATCAGTCCTATATCGATACGGTACTGGATGAGATCACAAAGCTGACAGGCAAAGATCCTACGGTCACAGGCATGGAGATCTATACCTGCATGAACCAGACGATCCAGAACCAGATCGAAGATATTCAGAACAGTGAATCGACCGTTGTCTTCCCGGATGATCTGATGCAGACAGCGATCATGGTCATCGACAACACCAACGGCGAGATCGTCGGTGTCGGAGGCGGCAGAAACTATGACGGCGGACGTTTGTTCAACCGCGCTACAATGGGATTCAAGCAGCCCGGTTCTTCCGTCAAGCCGGTACTCTCATATGCGCTTGCATTTGAATATCTCGGCTATTCCATGAACGAAGTCCTGATGGACAGACCGATCACATATCCGCATGAGAACAGAGTCCTGGTCAATGCGACAGGCAATTACCGGGGCGACATCGAGATCAAGGATGCCCTTGCATATTCCCTGAATATTCCGGCGATCCTGACTTTGGGAAAAGTACAGGATGCGATCGGCGGAGACAGGATCGCAAGCTATATGAACGCGATCGGCTATACCAAAGTCTCAGCTGAAAACTTCCATCTGTCATTTGCAATCGGCGGCACGTGGTTTGAAACGACCGTCAAGGAAATGGCAGGCGCGCACGGCATGATCATCAACCGCGGCATCTACAATGAACCGCATACGATCAGAAAGGCTGTGCTCTCGGACGGCTCTGAATATTATCCTGAGAATCAGAACAGAAAAGTTCTGAGCAGCGGCAGCGCATATCTCGTATCACAGCTTATGAAGAACAATGTCGATGGCTACGGCTTCGGCAATGTGAACTGGATGCAGGTCCTGAGAAGAGATTATCCGGTCTATGCAAAGACAGGAACATCCGACTGGGGCTCTGACGGTATCCAGTACGGTATCCCTTCCGGTGCCATGAAAGATAAATGGATGATCTCCTCCACCAGCAAATATACGAACGCTGTCTGGGTCGGATATGACATGGCGATCGCCGGTCAGGGAACATACTTTAATGAATACAAACAGAATCTGAATATTCCCGGACAGATCAACAAGCTTCTGCTGGATACGGAAGATACTGTTCTGACATCCCCTCCTGAGGGCGTTGTTGAACCGGAGGATATTGAGACAGTTACTTATGTATACGGTACATACCCGCATGTCCGTCCTGAAGAGTGGATGGATGGAAGCACCTATATCACCTCGCAGGTTTCCAAGGCAGGCCTTGAAGCACAGCCTCTTGTAAGCTCTGAAGAGTATCGTCAGTATATTGCCAATGAAGCCGCAAAGACCGACGGCAGCTTCGGCATCTCGGCAACCTATGACCAGTACAATACACTCAGGATCACATGGTCCGGTGCCGGTGATTCCTACTGTACAGGCGGTTCAAGGAACATCTCCCTGCATGACCAGTGGGGCAACGATATTGACGCCTGGGGAACATGTCTTGTGGATCTGGGCTGGCTTGTCGGCTACAGCGGAGGCAGCGGATACTGGGCTACCGTATATTGTGACGACGGCTATGCCGGTGAGGCGTACAGTGACACGAACTACTTTGAGGGCTGGGTTACAGACCTCTGGGGCAATGTCAAAGTATGCGGCGGTTATACCGCAGCAGACGGCAGTTATAAAAACGCCTGCACAGTCGCAAAACCGATCACAGTTGACTGGTAATCACATAAACTGCAGAATGATGAAAGTTCTGCAGTTTTCTTTTATGCGGTTTATAATGAACTCAGGTAATCATATGACCAGACCGGTAAACATTTATACATTATCCAGGATCAGAGAAGAATACGCTTTCAATATCATCAAGCGGCATCAGTCGCATAAGGCAAACGGTGCAGTGACCAGATACCATGAGATCGAGTCTCTGCGTTTTCTTGTCAACGCCCTGATCGAGAGCGGTGTGCAGGTCGGTGAGCTGGACGGTTTTTATTTCGGCTATCATATCCCGCGGATTGGAAAGGAATTCGATCTTCTGAAATTTACCGAGCGTTCATGCCTGAATATCGAGCTGAAGTCACAGGCTGTTTCTGCCCGCCAGATCGAGGAACAGCTTCAGAAGAACGCCTATTATCTGTCACACCTCGGAAAAGAAACCCTGCTGTTTACGGTCGAGACAAATACACTGAAATGCTGGACGCTGGACAACGGGTGTCTCAAAGAGACATCGCTTGATGAGATCGTCTGTGCTGTGCATGCCTGCAATACGGATCATGAGGCACAGATCGATGATCTGTTCAAGGCATCTCAATATCTGGTTTCCCCGCTGTTTACGCCTGACAGGTTTATCAGGAACGAATATTTCCTGACTCCGATGCAGGAACATATCAAAAGCAGCATCATGCAGAATCTTTCTCTGCCCTGCCATTGCATCGACGGCAGATCCGGGACCGGCAAAACGCTGCTGCTGTATGATCTGGCTGCTGCGCTTTCCAGAACAGATCATGTGCTTCTGATCCATTACGGCAGGCTTTCCGATGAACACCAGATGATCATGGATGCTTTTGACAGACTCACGATCTGCTCCAGTGAGGAGGAACTTCCTGACCTCAGTCAATACCGTTATATCCTGGTAGATGAAGCGCACAGGATCACGCCTGCACTGTTTGATCAGATCATTCATGCCGGCGGAACAAGCATCTTTTCCTGTGATCCTGACCAGGTTCTGACAGCCGGAGAGATCAAGTACGATATTATTTCGCGCATACGGGCTGTGCCCTCCGTCAGGATCCACGTGCTTTCCGAGCACATCCGCATCAACAAGGAACTGCATACATTCATTCTGTGCATGAAGAATCTCAGGCATGTCGGAGAGTTTGCCATGAACTTCCCCAATGTAGATGTCAATTACGCGGACACGACCGGTGAAGCACAGAATATGATCGAATACTACCGCGAACGCGGCTATGTATTTATCAACTGTGTCAGAACGGATCCAGAAGGTCCTTACGCAGGCTTTGCCCAGGACTTTGACCCCTTCCATGTCATCGGCCAGGAATTTGACCGTGTCGTGCTGCTGATGGACGCTTCATTCTATTATGATGAAGAAGGAAAGCTTCAGGGTGTCCCCCATCCCAATCCCGATTATCTTTACCCGAACCTCTTCTATCAGTCGATCACCCGTGTGCGTGAGCAGTTATCGATCGTTGTTGTCAATGCACCGGAGCTGTTCAGCCAGATCATCAGGATCCTGAACCAGGAGCTCTACGGCGTCTGAAATACCCTTCCGATCAGTTCTTCTGAACTGATTTTTTAAATGCCTGTTGACTTAAAGTGCACTTTAAATTCTATGATACAGACGATGACAGGAGGACCGTATGATGAGGTTAAAGAATAAAGTTGCGCTGATCACAGGCGGAGGCACAGGGATCGGCCTTGAGATCGCAAAACGCTACGTTGAGGAAGGCGCATATGTTTACATCACAGGAAGAAGAGAAAACAAGCTGAAGGAAGCTGCTGACGTGATCGGATCCAATATCGGATATGCGGCTGCTGATGTCACAAAAAAAGAAGACATGCTGAGAGTGGCTGAAAAGATCAAAGAAGAACAGGGTCATGTCGATATCGTGATCTGCAATGCCGGGATCGGCGGTTATGTATCCCTGACAGATATCGATGAAAAAGAATTCAACCGTGTTATGGGAACCAATGTTCTGGGCACATACTATACAGCACAGGCATGTCTGCCGCTGATGGGTGAAGGCACAACATTCATCATGAATACTTCCGTGACTGTTTCACTCGGTCTGCCGGATTTCAGTCTGTATATCGCTGCCAAGTCAGCAATGAAATCATTCATTCATACATGGACAAGTGAACTCAGAGACCGCAGGATCAGAGTCAATGCGATCGCACCCGGCATCATTCCGACGCCTGCTGCAGGCGGTGAGCTCGGAAGAAGTCCGGAAGAAGAAAAAGCAAGACAGGAATACCGGGCCGGACTGATCCCAGCAGGAAAAGTCGGCAATGTGCTGGATGTAGCCAACGCTGCCGTTTATCTTGGATCGGATGAATCTTCATATGTCAACGGTGTTGAACTGCTCGTTGACGGAGGTCTTGCGGCCATCTACCCTGTCAAACTCTGAAACATCTTATTTGACAGGTTTCGTACCGTAAAAGGGATCAGCGGTGCGGCTGTCCATCTCACGCTTGATAAATGTATCTTCATATGTATTGATCATTTCTTCGAGCTGTGAGATCAGTTCATTGAGGCGCTCTGCTTCCTGCTTCAGCCTGTCCAGATGATCGACCAGGATCTGTTTCCGTTCCCCGATCGTTTCTGCCCCGGCATAAAACAGATCAACATACTGACGTATGCCTTCTACAGAGATCCCTGCATCACGCAGCGTGATGATAAAGCGGATCCTGCGGATTTCTTTGGGACCGTAAACACGTCTGCCGCCCTCATTTTTCGGCACAGGTTCCAGCAGTCCTTCACTCTCGTAATACCTGAGTGCAGAAGGTGCGATCCCGAACATCTTGGCTGTTTCCCCTACTGAATAAAGTTTTTCCATAAATGATGAATTTCCTCTTTACTTAAAGTTCACTTTAAATATTACCATATAAATGTATCAGATAAAAACATGTTTACAGGAGGTGTCGAATATGACAAAAACATGGATCATTACCGGTGCATCTGCCGGCGGAATCGGTGAAGGCATTGCCAGAGCAGTTCTTTCACACGGTGACAATGCAGTGATCACAGCCAGATCATTATCAAAACTTGAAGGTATTGCAAAAGATTATCCTGAAACATGTCTTCCTGTCACACTGGATATGTCAGACAGAGCAGGCATGAAAGAAGTTGTCGCAAAAACGATCGAGAAATTCGGAACGATCGATGTCCTGATCAATAATGCCGGTCATGGCTACCGTTCTTCCGTTGAAGAAGGCGAAGATGAAGCAATTCAGGAGCTCTTTGAAACAAATCTCTTCGGACCCGTCAACATGATCAAGGTAGTTCTGCCTGTATTGAGAGAAAAAGGTGCAGGCGTCATCATGAACACAACAAGTATCGCAGCTGAACGTTCTGCTGTCGGCTCCGGCTACTACGCATCATCCAAGGCTGCCCTTGATCTGCTTACAGACGGTCTCTGCAAAGAACTCAAACCCCTCGGGATCCGTGTCATGGTCATTGAACCCGGTTCCTTCCGCACACACTTCTATGATGAAGCACTGAAGAGCGCTCCTCTCAAGGTCGAAGCATATAAGGATTCCACATGGAAGAACGCAAATGCCGTCAACAAGAGACAGCAGCCCGGTGACCCGATGAAAGCCGGTGAACTTGTCTACAGAATGGCATATGCAGAAGAAGCTCCGTTCCGTCTGCTGCTTGGTTCTGACGCTGTCAAGGCAGTCGTTTCCACAGCTGAAGGAAGAATCGAAGAAGCAAAGAAGTTCGCTGCTGATTCACAGAGCACAGATTTCTGATCATCAAACAAAAGATCCTGACTGCATTTTGTACAGAACAGGATCTTTTTTCATGTTCGTTCAGTCTGCCTGATAGACGATATTGCCGGCACAGATCGTGTAATGGATCCTTCCGGGAAGCTCCCATCCGGTAAACGGGGAATTCTCAGATCTGGACGCATAGTGATCCACTGTCCATCTCTCATGCTCACCGAACAGCACAAGATCTGCCGGTGATCCCGGAGAAATGCTGGCAGGCGTGATACGGTAGAATTCAGCGGGATTTTTCGACATCAGTTCCATCAGCTTCATCAGTGTGATATGTCCTGGTTCTACCAGTGAGCGGATACCCAGTCCAAGCGATGTTTCCAGACCGGTAATGCCGCTGGGCGCTTTATCCAACGGTCTGTCCTTCTCTTCTTTGCTGTGGGGAGCGTGATCAGTAACGATCATATCGATCGTTCCGTCCTTGATCCCTTCAATGATCATCTGACGGTCATGTTCCGTCCTGACAGGAGGATTCATTCTGGCACGCGTACCATATTTGAGAACAGCATCCTCGGTCAGGGTGAAATGATGCGGCGCAGCCTCGGCATGGATGTCAGCTCCGAGCTTTTTGAATGTTCTGACAAGTTCGACAGCATTGGCTGAAGAAATATGCTGTATGCATACAGAAGCACCTGTATGCAGCGCAAGCACGCCGTCTCTGGCAGTCATGATGTCTTCTGCCGTATTCCATGCGCCGCCATAGTGCAGTTCATCCGACACCTTTCCTTTATTGACGCCCGGCTGATCAATGAACAGCGGATCTTCCTCATGCAGAGACACAGGCATATCCAGCTCTTTGGCCTTTTTCAAAGCTTCCAGCAGGATCTTTTCATCCATGATCGGCACTCCGTCATCGGTGAATCCTGCGGCACCTGCCTTTGCAAGAGCCTCCATATCAACGAGTTCTTTCCCCTTCATGCCTTTTGTCACATTGACAGTCTGCAGCAGATGGATCCCCGTTGATCGTGCTTTCTCCAGAATGTACTGCAGTGTTTCTTGATTATCGACCGGAGGAACAGTGTTGGCCATGCAGACGACCGTAGTGAATCCGCCTTTTTTTGCGGCCTCGCATCCTGTAATGATGTCTTCTTTCCATGTCTGTCCGGGATCTCTGAAATGGACATGTGCATCCATCAGACCCGGTGCAGCGATCAGTCCTTCAGCATCGATCACTTCACAGTCCCTTTCAATACACTTCCCGGTCTCAATGATCATTCCCTGATCGATCAGGATATCCAGAACATCATCCGTGTTTGTCACCGGATCAATGACATGTGCATTCTTGATCAGCAGCATACCTTCATTCCTCCTTATTTGTCTTATTATAGCTGAATGCAGAAGAAAACCGAAGCAGGCGCTCCGGTATTTCTCAATAACGCAGTTATTCAGCTATGGACGGAAGATCCATCCAGTAGTTTTCATCGATCAGTGATACTTCCCGGTCTTCCGTGCCCTTGTCCAGGCGCAGAATGATATCGGCATTTTCCCTGCTGTCTGTCAGCACTGCTCCCTGGCTTTCAGCCAGCAGTCTGACATAGGACCTGACGGTAAACAGCGGCAGCCCTTCTGCAGCAGCATATTTTGCCGTCAGACCAGTATTCCAGTCTTCCGATGTCTTACCGACGAATGTCACTTCCATATCTTCAATGTTCAGGAAACCATAGGTGATGCTGACAGTGGAGGATCTGAGTTCATGGGAGAAGAAGCAGTTTGCCGGTGTATACAGCTTCACATCCGTCCCGCCTCCTGCTTCGGAGACAGCCATGATGCCGACGAGCACTTCATCGATCTCTTTGAATGTTTTGTCTGTATAGGAATGCAGTGAGAATACAACACTCCGGATGCCTTCCTCCCTGGCTTTTTCCAGGTTCACGTCAATGTACTCTGCCGCATCGGAATGCGTGATGTCGCCTGAATACAGCATGGCTGCTTTTTCGGAGCGGAAGTCATCCGCCCAGCCGATGTCAACAGTCTTTCCGTCCTGTCTGACCCCATAGCCATGAAGATCGATATCCACGCGTTCCTTGTCATTCCAGTATGTGAACAGGCGGATGATCTTTCCGTTGACAGGAACCTTCATGGTCAGTCCTGATCTGATATATCCGCCTTCTTCAGACTTGTCATTTGTCTGGATCACAGAACGGTCGAGGTTATAGCCTGATTCCTCCAGGAAGATCTTTTTTCCCCTCAGGGGCGTCTGTTTGAAGGACAGGTTCTTTTTCAGCACTTCAATGAAAATTTCATCAAGCATGTCCGTGTCAAAGTCTTCCCAGCTGTCAGGATATACCTGATTCTCAAAGAAACCGCAGGCTCCGTTGGAGAAGTATGTGCTGAGTCTGACCAGTGTCTGGGTGGACAGACGGTCTGCGCATTTCAAAAGCTCAGCTTTGATCTTTTCCGGTTCAACGCCCGCCTTTATCAGCATCGATGCAGATCTCAGCAGATTGCCGGGACGCTCTGCTGCTGTCGACAGACCAGCCTCAGGTGACTCTGCCAGTGCAGCCTTCAGGCTCGCTTCCCAGGAATGCAGTTCATCGTTTCTGAGCATTGCCACAGCGTTCCTGTGTGCTTCACTTCTTGAAAATCTGTTGTAGTCCAGGAACTGCAGGACAACCAGCGTCTCTTCACGTTTCGTGTTTGACAGGATCAGATTCTCTTTGAAATTGCCGATCGGATAGGATTCCAGCAGTCTGACGCCTGTGCGTTTCTGACTGGTCTTCAGATGATATTCATGCTGTTCCAGATAGTACTTCAGTACTTTGAACACATCACCGCTGTGCTGGCAGACGGCACGCATGGCTTCTGTTCTTTCACTGCCCTTCAGCGTGTCCATCATGACTGCGAATACAATGTTCAGGTTTTCCTTGAACGGCACTTTGATCTCTTTGATCTGTTCAGGTTCCAGATGCAGTACGCACTCGGATACCAGTTCCTTTTCAGGATCCGTCATGCGCTCACGCTTTGAAATGATCATAGTGTATACAGACAGGTATGCATCTTTTTCATCCATGAGACTCAGCACTCTGGCATCAAACAGATGCTCATCTTCCGTAACCTTCTCTGTTCCGGTGATATTTTCCTTTTCACCCGGCAGCCAGCCGCGCTGAACATCCGTATCAAAAATGTATTCGATCCCGTATGTAGAGAAATAGTGCAGCATCTGATGAAAACGGAACCGCGCCTCATCAATGCTCATCACCTGGGAAGGAAAATCCGGATACATCGGCGGTGCCTTGACCTCGCTGATCATGCCGGAGATCATATCGAAAATCTCCCCTGCCGCATCATTGCGTGCGATCAGTACCAGGTCCTTCGGGCCGAACATATACCCGTACTGCGTGCTCAGGTTCATGTTCATCGTCAGTGCTCTCTGCATTGACTCATCGCTCAGGTGATCGCCGTTCAGCGGGATCATGACACTGCGAAGTTCTGTAAATACCAGTTTTCTGAATGAATCTTTCATCGTGCACCTCCTTTTCGGGTCAAAAAAATGCGGACTATCTCAGGTCTTTTTGCAAGAGTGTAAAAGGATGACCTGAATTCCGTCCGCATCGTCAACTGCGGAATCACATCGAAATGTTTCCGTAACTGAACTATAGTATCAGACAGCTGAAGTGTCAATGAAAGTTCCTGCGTTTGGCGAAAATGTTAATGCTTTGTTTTTTCCATATCCAGATACTGCCTGGCATCTTTCATAAAGCTGAAAATGATCAGCAGGATCACTGTACCGATCGGAAACGCCGCAATGATCGATACGGTCTGCAGATTGTTCATAGATCCCTCTGAAAAGATCAAGGCGATCGGCAGCATGATCAGCAGCACTGCCCAGAACATTTTCATTCCTGTCCCTGCTTCTTCATTCTCCCTGAATTCCTTGTAGCTGTATTGGGAAGCAACCAGTGTTATGCTGTCAAAACTCGTCGCATAAAATGCGATCATGGAAATGATCAGCAGGATCAGGATCCCTTTATAAAGAGGCAGTGTTCCAATGATCGCGATCACTGTCTGATAAAGATCACTGCAGGACTGATAAAATGCGATCGCATCAAACCTGCCTGTCATCTGCAGTCCCAGACCGTAATTGCCGAGAATAATGAATGATATCAGCGTGCTGGATACACCGAACACATATGTTCCGAGGATCACTTCACGTATGGTTTTTCCCCTGCTGATACTGCCCATAAAAAACGGTGAAGCAACACACCATACAAGCCAGTAAGCCCAGTAAAAGATCGTCCAGTTCTGAGGAAAACTGCTGGTACGAAGCGGATCAGTCCATGTACTCAGCTGTATATAATTCTGCAGCATATTGCCAAGCGCGGATACGCCGGTTTCTATGATATACCTTGCCTGCCCGCCGCATATCAGGACATAAGCCAGAAGCGCGCCGAA
>DMBB01000124.1 GCA_003446295.1 Erysipelotrichaceae bacterium | reverse complement strand
CTGAGATCGACTGTATAAATTCCGTCCGCGTGGAATGTGATGTCTTTCATCTTGGAGAAAATCGGCAGCTGGCCAAGTCCTGTTTTTGTGATCGTTGTGGTCATCTGTACAGACTGTTCCATAACGATCAGTTCCTGTTTCTGCTTTGTCTCACCCAATACCGCATCCTGGAATTGTGCGGCGGTGAAACCTGTGAAGTGCTCATCAAGTACCTCATCGATCTGCTCGTGAATATCTTCCACAACATGCTCAACCGGGTTTTCAATCGGTTTGAATACATACTGCTGCAGCAGGAGCAGGATGACCATTCCCGACAGCATGCCTATGATAAAGCTTCTGATCCATGAGTACCCATTTGAGAGCACTTTGACCGGATTTCTGACCGGTTCTTTGACTGTGTCAGCAGTCTGTCTGTTTTTTTCTTTCTCTGCCTGCTGAAGTGCTTCATGCAGGCGCCTGTTTTCTTCTTTGATATCCTGATTATTCCGGAACAAACGCTCATTTTCGAGGCGCAGTTCTTCCGTTTCATCAGATACGACAGGGGAGTTTTTCTGATCTGTCATGAAACAGCCTCCTTTATTCTTCAAATTTTCCTTTGAGTACTGCTTTTCCTTCTTTTACGGCAAAGGCTCCTTTTGCAAATACAGTACTGATATCCATGTTTTCGTTGTAAATGATCATATCTGCATCGTATCCGGCAGAGATGTGTCCTTTTCTGTCATGCATGGCAAGTACATGCGCAGGGTTGGAAGTCAGCGGCTTCAGTGCTTTTTCGAGCGGTACGTTCTTTTCACGGACCATGATCTTCAGAAGCTGATGCAGACTCTTCGGAGTACTGTATGTAAGTCCGATCAATTCCTGCTTGTCGTTGAATTTCGGCATGGAGCCGAATCCGTCACTGGTGACAGTAACGTTGTCCTCTCCGCCATGTTCGAATACACGGATGACCTTATCTGCAGTCAGGCGGTTTCCTTCAGCATCTTCACCTGCGGTGATATCAATATTTCCGCCCATTCCGATCCATTTGATTCCCTGTTCCAGAAGCTGCTCTGTTCTGCCCATATGTGTAGGCTGGATGATCTGCATCGGAAGATCAGAGTTTTCCACAGCTTCGAATAAAGGCTCCAATGCCGCTTTTCCGCTGCCCATATGCACCGTTACATAACCTGGCTTTCCGCCCAGCATACCGCCTCTGCGTGCGTCTGTAGCCAGACGGATCAGTTCCTGTGATGTGATATTGGAACTGCGGTGATCACTGGCGGCTGTTTTGACGCCGACGACCAGATCGATCAGGAGAATATCCCGTTCGACAGAACCTGTCAGTGTCACTGACGGATAACCGTAGGAGCCTGTCAGGATACGGCAGGTGATTCCTGCTTCTTCAAAAGACCTTGCTTTGGCAAGCAGGTTTTCGATACTGCGGGTGATCCCGTCGGTACCGAGAAGACCTACGACAGTTGTGACTCCGCTTTCCACAAGGCAGGATAAAGGTGCTTCAGGAACACGGGTAGAGGGACCGCCTTCGCCTCCGCCGCCGGTGATGTGTTCGTGAAGGTCAATATAACCCGGAACAAGTATCTTTCCGTCTGCTTCAATGATCTCAATATCACTGAGTGCAGCGTACTCATCCAGGTGATCGCTTATTTTTGCGATCCTGTTTCCTTCGATCAGGATGTCCTTGATGCCCAGATGTTCCGGTGCATATATGTCTGCCTGTCTGATCAGTTTCATACATTTGTCTCCTTAAAAAAACCGGTTTACCCGGTTTCATTTTAATTGACTTTTTTATGTTTGAGAACGTAGTTTTTGACTGCTTCAAATGTTTCAATACTGAGGTCATGCTCAACCTTGCACGCATCCTCAGCTGCTGTTTCCGGACTGACTCCAAGCGCAACAAACAGATCCGTCAGCAATTCATGCCGTTCAAGAATCCTCTCTGCTATTTTCATGCCCGGTTCCAGCAGTTTGATGGCTCCGTCCTTTTCCATGGAAATATATCCGTTTTCGCGCAGTTTCTTCATGGCAACACTGACGCTGGCCTTGCTGAAATTTTTCTCGTTGGCAATATCAACAGAATGAACGACACCCTTATTCCTCTGGATCATCAGGATCGCTTCAAGATAGTCTTCTGCCGACTCATATATCTGCATACTGTTTCCTCCGCTGAACACAGCTTATCTTTATTTTAACAAATGAGAATAAAAAAGAAAGAAAATGGTTCAGAGATCCCGACATCCTCCAGTTGTCTTCAATAACATGGTAAAATACTTGTGAGGCATTTTATGAAGAAAATATTATTGTATGGTTTATCGGATGAGGAATCTGATCGTCTGCAGGATTGTGCTGCAGAGCTGGGGATCCCTGTTTATATCGTAGGTGATTCAGCGCTGGAGGAAGTCCTCGGAAGACTGTTTGAACTCAATGACGACCTGGACACAAGAGCAGAAGAATTTGATGAAGAATTCATGATCATGGACGGTATGACCAGAGATGATCTGCTGGAACTGCTCAAGGTATTTGACAGGCACGGCTTTGAATTTGACGGTGTGAAGGTCATGCGCACTCTCTCCAACGAGAAATGGACACTGCGCGAACTTCTGAAGGGAACACAAAGCGAGCATCGTATTGCGCAGCGTGCCATGATCCTCACGCAGCTGCTGAAGTCATGCAATATGCTCGATCTGAGCACGATGGAGCCGGAGGAAAGGCAGAAATTCAAGGAAAGTCTGATGGACTCATTTATGCTGCTGCAGTCAGGCACATATACACTGGAGCAGATCGATGATTGTCTGCACCGTGTCAGCGACGGGCTGAAGGCGGCGCATAAACTGTATAACTGAGGGACGATATGCGGAAAATCTGTGTAACAGGCGGCGCGAATGTCGATATTTGCGGTGCATCCTATGAAGAATTGAGGGCATATGACTCAAATCCGGGAATGATCGAGATCAGATTCGGAGGCGTCGGCAGAAACATTGCCGAGATCTGTGCGCTGATCGGTCAGAAGGTCCGGTTTGTAACAG
>DMBB01000406.1 GCA_003446295.1 Erysipelotrichaceae bacterium | reverse complement strand
TCCGGCGGTCAGAAGCAGAGAACTGCCATTGCGCAGATGCTGATCAGAAAGCCGCCCGTCATGGTCTTTGATGATTCCCTTTCCGCTGTCGATGCGGAGACGGACGCAAAGATCCGGAAATCCCTGCGCGAAGCATCAGAGGACTCAACAGTGATCCTGATCGCGCACCGTATTACAACATTGATGAATGCAGACAGGATCGCGGTACTGGACCATGGGAAGGTCGCCGAGATCGGCACGCATGAAGAACTCCTGAACAATCATTCGATCTACCGCAGGATCTATGACCTTCAGATGAGCCAGGAGGTGGAAGAATGAGCGAAGAAAATAAGAATGTCTCTCTGCCCTGGTTCGGGATCGGCAGGGTCATTCCCTTTGCAAAGCCGTATAAAAAGACGATCATTCTCTCTGTGATACTGGGTATCATCAGCAGTATGATCGACAGCGCATACCCGCTGTTCAACAGCTATGCGATCGATCACTTCATCGGTCAGGGAACACTGGATACACTCCCGCTGTTTGCCCTGCTCTATCTTCTGACATTATCGATCCAGGTGCTGGACAACTATATCAGTGTCTACTGGTGCGGACAGATCGAAATGAATGTTGACAGAGATCTGCGCAATGCGTCATTCAATCATCTGCAGACATTGTCATTCTCTTACTTCAACCAGAACAACGTCGGCTATATCCACGCCAGAGTGATGAGCGATACCGGCAAGATCGGTGAACTGGTCGCCTGGAGAATGATGGATATCGTCTGGAACGGTTCCTATATCCTCTTTGTACTGGCGGTCATGCTGAGGATCAACGCAAAGCTCGCGCTTTACGTGCTGATCCTGGTGCCGATCGCAGTCGTATTGATCAGCTGGTTCCAGAAGCGTCTTGTTGCACTGAACCGTGTGATCCGTGAAGTGAATTCAAAGATCACGGGAAACTTCAACGAAGGCATCACCGGTGCCCGTTCGATCAAGACACTGGTCATTGAAGACACGATCAACGATGACTTCAAAAAAGATACTTCGGAAATGAAGCGCACATCCGTCCATGCGACGCATTATTCGGCAATGTTCTCGGCAGCCGTCACAATGATGAGCTCTGCAGCACTGGCGATCGTGCTCTGGAAGGGCGGCAGCCTGACCATGGAAGGCGTGCTCAGGATCGGTACGCTGTCTGTATTTGTCTCCTATGCGCTGGGCATGATGGAGCCGATCCAGAATATCATCGCGACGATCTCCGCACTGATCGCCATCCAGGTCAACATTGAACGCCTGACCAATCTGCTTGCAGCCCAGTCGGATGTGGCAGATCGGCCTGAAGTGATCGAAAAATACGGAGAAACATTCAATCCGAAGAAGGAAAACTGGGAAGAGCTGTACGGGGACGTGGAGTTCCGCGATGTCAGCTTCGTATATCCTGACGGGACCGAGAAAGTCCTTGAGCATTTCAACCTGACCGTTCCCCAGGGAACCAATGTAGCGATCGTCGGTGAAACAGGCGCAGGCAAATCCACGCTGGTCAATCTTGTCTGCAGGTTCTATGAACCTACGGAAGGACAGGTACTGATCGACGGCAGGGATGCCAGGGATCGTTCCCAGCTGTGGCTCCACAGCAATATCGGCTATGTGCTGCAGACGCCGCATCTGTTCTCCGGCACAGTCAGGGACAACCTGAAATACGGCAAGCCGGAAGCGACGGATGAAGAGATCCTTGCGGCACTCAAGCTCGTATCCGCTGACTTTGTTCTTGATAAAATGGACAAAGGCCTCGACAGCAATGTCGGGGAAGGCGGGGATATGCTGTCGACAGGTGAAAAACAGCTGCTGTCCTTTGCCAGGGCGATCATCGCCGATCCCAGGATCCTTGTCCTGGATGAAGCGACTGCTTCCATTGACACACTGACGGAAAAGGCGATCCAGGATGCGATATCCATCGTCATCAAGGGCAGGACGTCCTTTGTGATCGCGCATCGTCTCTCCACCATCGTGAACGCAGACGTGATCCTTGTTGTCAAGGACGGCAAGATGGTCGAACGCGGAACACACCATGAACTGATGAAGCAGAAGGGTTATTACTACAGTCTGTATACAAGGCAGTTTGAAGAAATGGCTGCGGATATGGTCTGAAACAGGATCGGGAAATTCTGAACAAAGATATCAGGATATCCTGATCCTTTGTTTTTGTCTGAAGATTTCTTTAAGTTTATGAAATAACGGATATACGGAACAGTTTCGGTGATATGATTGTGACATGATGAACATACCTCTTCCGCAGTGGTTCACAACATTTGACTGGCAGTCGGTCCTGGAAACATACGGAAATCTGTCGCCTCTGGTTCCGATCCTTGTCGTTTCTCTTGAATCATTTATACCGATGCTGCCGCTGACAGCGATCGTTGCATGGAATGTTGCCGCATACGGTTTTTATCTAGGCGCAATGTACAGCTGGATCGGGACATGCATCGGCTGCACGGTGTCTTTTCTGTTCTGGCGGACAGTGCTTGGCCGCAGAATGGAACGGTATGCCGAGAATCATGAAAAGATCATGAAGGCCAGAAGGTTCGTCAAGAAGATCAAGCCTGTGACGCTGTTCCTGATCCTGATGATGCCCTTTACGCCGTCTTCGTTCATGAACTTCGCCTTCGGCGTGTCCGTATATTCAAAGAGACGTTACCTGCTTACCCTCTATTGTGCGAAGGTTGCCATGATCGTGCTGCTGGCGCTGATCGGGCAGAGCCTGGTGCTGTCGCTGGATGAGCCGCTCTTCATCATTACGGCGATCGCAATGATCGCGATCCTGATATACCTGTCCAAGCATGTATTCAGGATCGATGATGAACCTGAAAAATAACGAATCCTGCAGGTCTGTCTGAGCACAGATCTGCTTTTCTGATACGATTCAAACGTTTGTTCCGTATGATTTCTGATACAGGAAGCACGGTTCTGTATCATTTGCGCCTGCAAGTTCCATGCTGTAAGGGGTGATTTGCAAGTTATAATAACTGTGAAGGAGAAGATGCCCTATGGATCCGAAAATTATATTTCTTGATGTAGACGGCACATTGATCGACTACGAACAGAAACTTCCTTCTTCTGCCAGACAGGCAGTCATCGATGCGCGCAAAAACGGACATCGTGTATATATCTGCACAGGCTGTTCCAGGGCTGAGATCGATTCCAAGCACTGGGATTTTGAACTGGACGGAATGATCGGCGGCGATGGTGCGTATGTTGAAGATCACGGAGAAGTGATCATGCACCAGAGACTGACCGAAGAACAGGTCAGGCATGTTGTTGACTGGTGCACGGAACGCGGTATTATTTTCCGTGAGGAATGCAACAGCGGCATGTATATCTGCGACGGATATGAAGAGGGTTCTCTTCAGGCCAGGATCGCATACATGAAAGGCAAGGGAGCCGATGTTCCGGAAGGATACAGACCGCCGCTTCCTTCACATATGATCTCCGGTGCCAATATGATCCGTGATGATGTGAACAAATTCAGCTTTGTTCTGAGAACATATCAGGATCATCTGGATTCCATCAAGGAATTCCCCGACCTGAAGGCAGGTACATGGGGCGGCGTCGGAGAAGCTGCGCTTTACGGTGATCTGGGCGTCAAGAACATCAACAAGGCACATGCGATCAATGTACTCCTGGAACATCTGCACGCTGAGGCGAAGGATACGATCGCATTCGGCGATGCCAAGGTGGACATCCCGATGTTTGAATGCTGCGGATACAGCGTGGCAATGGGAAATGCAGGCAAAGAATGCAAAGAAGCTGCAGACTATATCACAGATGACATCAACGAAGACGGACTGGCAAACGCATTCCGTCATCTCGGCCTGATAGATTGAACGGAGGTTGACTATGAACAGACGAATCGTGTCGGACTCCTCATCAAATGTTCTTGAACTGGAGGGAGTGGATTTCCGCTCCGTACCGCTCAAGATCCTGATCGAGGGGAAAGAATATATTGACAATAAAGATCTGGATGTGCCGGAAATGGTCGCAGAACTGATCGCAACAAAAAAACCGAATTCCTCATCCTGCCCGAATCCCTTTGATTATGAAGAGGCTTATGAGGGCGCTGATGAAGTGTTTGTCGTAACGATCACCAGCGGACTGTCAGGATCCTGGAACTCAGCGGAAACAGCAGCCAAGTACTATATGGAAAAGAATGAAGGGAAAAAGGTTTATGTGATCGATTCCCTGTCAGCCGGACCTGAGCTGCAGCTGATCATTGAGAAACTCGTTGAACTGTTCAAGGAAGATCTGACATTTGAAGAGATCGTTGAACAGATCCGTGAATATCAGAAACATTCACATCTTGTATTTACGCTGGAATCCCTGGCAAACCTGGCGAAGAACGGCAGAGTCAATCCCGCTGTTGCGAAGATCGCCGGACTGCTGGGCATCCGTTTCATCGGCATTGCCAGTGAAGAGGGCAAGCTGCAGCAGATCTCCAATGTCAAAGGCATGAAGCGTGCTGTCGCTGCTACACTGGAGGCGATGAAGAAATACGGGTTCAACGGAAGAAAAGTCAGGATCGCGCACTGCCTGAACCCTGAGGCTGCGTACAGACTGAAAGATCTGATCGCCGCGGAATTCCCGTTTGCGGACGTGATCGTCGAGCCTACAACAGGTCTGTGCAGTTATTACGCAGAAAAAGGCGGCCTGATGATCGGTTTTGAAGACGGTCAGGCCGCAGATTGATACTTATACATTTTCCTGCAAAGCGAGTTCATACTCTTCCTGAGTTATGTACTCGTTTTTTAACATGGCGGACAATACTCTGCGCTGGCGCTCAACTGCCGCATCATGTCCTGTCGAGAGCTGATAGACGGCAGGCAGGTTCGGAATGCCTGCCAGGATCGCTGCCTGGGCAACGGTCAGGTTGTTTCCATCCGTCTGATAATATCCCCGGGAAGCCTGCTGAAGTCCCCAGAAGCCATCGCCGTAATAGTTCATGTTTGCGTAGATCGCAAACAGATCTTCTTTGCTGTAGATGTCCTCAAGCCTGGACATGATGAATACTTCTGCGATCTTCTCATCGATCCCGCGGCTCACAGACTGATAGTAGAGGTTTTTGGCGATCTGCTGTGAGATCGTGCTGCCTCCTTCGACAGCCTGCTTGGCACGCAGGTTTGCGATCATTGCTCTTGCAAAGGCGATCCAGTCAAATCCTTCCCTGACGAAGTATCGCTTGTCTTCGATCGACACGACCGCGTCTACAAAGTCTTCATCAATGTCACTGAACGCCAGACAGTCACTGCATGTCTGATACGGTTCGGCTGCAGCTTCGATCGGCAGATCGCTGACTGCTGCCTGATATGTTTCCCACCCGCGGTACACGTAATAGCCGACGATCCCGGCTGTGATCAGTACTGCAAGCAGGAACAGTTTTATGATCAATCGTTTCATGCGTCTATTATCGGCTTTCCGGTCTGTAAAATCCAGTTACAGATATTTATGATTTGTTTAAGTTTTCTGTTGTTGTAGAATGTGCAGGTAGAAGCCCAAAGGAGAGACTATGCTGAAAATACATCAGATCAAATGTCCGATCGGAAAGACTGCCGGTCCTCAGGAGATTGCTGCGAAGCTCCGCTGCAGTCCTTCGGATATTCTTTCCCATGAAATATACAGGCAGTCCCTGGATGCACGCGGTGATGAACTGGTATGGTCATATACGGTATTTGCCGAAGTGCGGAATGAGCAGAAATATCTGCGCCTGAAGGATGTGGAGGAAGGGCACAGATACAATTACGTCTGCCCGAAAGCACCGCTTCACGCACAGCGGCCCGTGGTCGTGGGCTTCGGACCATCCGGGATGTTTGCCGGTCTGATCCTGGCAGAAAGCGGCATGAGACCGATCATTCTGGAACGCGGAAAAATGGTGGAACAGCGTGCGCAGGATGTCACAGCATTCTTTCAGGGCGGCGAGCTCGATCCGGAATCCAATGTCCAGTACGGCGAAGGGGGTGCGGGAACCTTCTCGGACGGAAAACTGACCTCCCGCTCCAAGGATCCCAGAGTACAGAAGGTTCTTGCGGAATTCGTGGAAGCAGGTGCAGATCCGGCAATCATGTACAGGCATATGCCGCATCTTGGAACAGACCAGCTGCAGTCCATTGTCAGAAGGATCAGGGAAAAGATCATTTCCCTGGGCGGTCAGGTATTCTTCAATACCCGGATGACATCCCTGTCCATCAGGGATGGAAAACTGAAAGGCGTCTGCACGCAGATGGGGATCTTTGAAACGGATACCGTGATCCTTTGCCTGGGACACAGCGCATATGAAACATGGAGCACACTGTATGATCAGGGCTTTGCGATCTTCCAGAAAGATTTTGCGGCAGGCGTGCGTGTTGAACATCCGCAGGAAATGATCGACAGGAACCAGTACGGCGCTTATGCCGGTCATCCGGATCTCGGCGCGGCATCCTACAGGCTGACGCACAGGAGCTCCAACGGCAGAGGAGTATATTCCTTCTGCATGTGTCCGGGCGGCATGGTCATACC
>DMBB01000176.1 GCA_003446295.1 Erysipelotrichaceae bacterium | reverse complement strand
TCTTCCGGATGAAACGGAACTGACCGAGGAAGCAGCTATTTCTGAGGAAGTGGAAGTGATTCCGGACGAAGAGGAACCTGAAGCAGAAGAGCCTGAAGCTGTACAGGAAGAAGCGCCTGAAGAAGTGATCCCGGCTGAGACTGCAGAAGAAGCTGAACCTTACAGCATTCCCGATCTTGCGGAAAAACTCCGTCTGACGGTAACTCCTGACAAACAGTACGTCACGATGCGTCTGTATGCATCGGAAGATGTTTATGAACAGATCAAGAATGAAACACTATACATCCTGTATACCGAGAATATCGGATTCGGAGATCTGAAGGATCTTGACGCATACACCAGCGTCGATATGAAAAATGCCGGTGTCCAGATGGAGTGGCGTGAACCCGGTGATAATCATTGGGGCAATTACTATGACAGCAGGACACAGTCCTACGTTTACAATCTTGGCATTACATTCACGACAAGGATGTCCACTGACTATGACATCGCAATTGCGTTGAGGACCGGTGATCTTACTGAGCAGGGTGAAGAGAATTCATCTGCGATGTGCTGCCTTTACGATATCATCGTCGATGGCTGTTATAAGCTGATCACGGACTACTATACATTCCGTACGGAAGACCCGCTGGAAGAAACACAGGTTAAGATCACAGATGTGAAAGTGTCGAACGGCTATGCTTATTCCGGTGTCAGTATCCTTTACGATAACCCTCTGGCAGAACAGATCCAGAGAACCGGATACCTGGACGAGGGAAACGAAGTCCACTGGTTTGCCGGATCATCCGCTTCTGAAAAAATTGACGGAAGATACCGTTCATACAGTGTGCTCCTGAATAACGGAAGGACCTTTAAGATCAGACCGTTTGTCCGTGTTCAGATGTCGGATGACTATGATGATTACCAGGATGTGATCGGGGAAGAAGTCGAGATCACGTTTGTGCCGTTTACGAATGACCTGATCGTCCGTCAGGAAGGATCAGGAGCAGGCATGTTCTGGGCAGATATCACCATGACAGAGTACAGCATGGCTGACACAGCAATGCAGCCGAAGCTGTATTACCGCAAAAAAGGCACTGCAGAATTCACGGGGCCAAAGAGCGCGAACTTCAGCGGTGATACTGGCAAAGCGCATATCATCGTCACCGGTCTGGAAAGCGGCGCGGAATATGAGTACTACGTCAAGGTAGACGCACGTGAATCCTTTGATACTTCATATGTACAGACGCTCTGGTCAGACGGAACACCGGAAGCACCTTTGAGCATCACTGTCGGTGAAACAAGAACGCTTACGGAAGCTGATTTTACAGATCCGCTGCTTTATCAATATCTCGTCAAGAAATATGGAAGAAGCGGCACTCTGACAACAGGCAGCCTTGCTGGTACATCGAACCTCTCCATGATGTGGAGCGAAGGACAGTTTGAAAGACCGCTGTATTCCCTGGACGGGATCGAATACTTCAGTCATCTCACAGCCGTCAACGCAGAAGGACATGACCTGACGGATCTGGATGTGCTCAAAGATCTTCCGGATCTGAAAACAGTATCCGTTTCCAACAACCGGATCGACACACTTCCTGATCTTTCCGGGACATCCATTGTGAACCTGGATCTTTCCGGCAACCTGCTTGATGAAGATGACCTGAAGGCAGAGTATCTCCCGGCAACACTGAGCCAGGCTCCGGAACAGTTTATCAGCTCGACTCTGGCTGCTCAGAGAAGAAGTGACTTCCGGTTTGCCGGAACGTATTACGGCCTAAACGGAAAGAGCCCTTTCTTCTTCGAACTTGGTGCCCAGAAGACAAGAGACTTCACAGCAGAGATCAGCGGAAACGGAAAGTCCGTGACCGTGCAGATCCCTTCATCCGATGAAGACATACATGAATTCCTTCTCGTCAACGACCTGAAAGAAGCAGGTATCGTTACGGAATACGGGACAAACGAACTGACTGTCACATTGACAGACGGCTTTGGCTATTCCTACAGCCAGACATGCACTGCGGAATTTACGGAAGAACCTGTATTCATGGAAAATGCCGAGGCAAATGCTGGATACAGCACAAGCATGAAAGCAGAACTGTTTGGTACATATACAAAAGACCAGCTGACTGTTGAATTCATTGACAAAACTGATCCTTCAAAGGTTTATTCTGCAGAAAACATTTATGCTTCTCAGCTGATAACTACGGAACGATATAGTGACCAGGGATTTGCCCGCGTGACCTTCAGGGACAAAACGACATCTGTTTCGTTCTATACAGGCAAGAACCTCCCGGCAGGTGCATATACCGTCAGGATCACAGCTCCTGACCGTACATATACTTCCGGTGCCATCGTTACTGTCCATGATGTGTCGGAGCAGTTCGTCGTTTCACAGACGACCATCGACAGCAACGCCCCCGGCGTTGGTGATCAGTACGTCGCTGTATTTGTTACGCTGAACAACGGCAGTCCTGCAGACATCGTTCCTGTACTGTATAAAGACGGGGAACAGATCTCTGAAAAACCGGCAGTGCGTGTCACACCGCAGACTGACGGCAGATATCTGTATGTCCTGAAAAAGACAGGCAGCGCATGGGACGCTGACAGAGTGAGCGGCACGATCGAGATCGAAAGTACATCCGGAGCTGAATTCCTGGATATCA
>DMBB01000206.1 GCA_003446295.1 Erysipelotrichaceae bacterium | reverse complement strand
CTTCTGTCTTTGCGAACAGTTCTTCTGCTGCTTCTGCACCCTTCAGCTTCGGCAGGTTGAAGTAACGAGCTTCAGCCATCAGGTAATCATGGAACTTGGACCAATCAGGTTCTTTGGAGTCGATCGTGAGAGGTTTTTCATTTCTCGGATCGAAACGATACAGAGTTACATATCCGCATGCAACTGCGTCTTTCTCTCTCTGCTGAGCGTTGATCAGACCACCCTTGATACCGTGCTCCTGGCAAGGGCTGTAAGCGATGATAATGGACGGACCATTGTAGCTTTCAGCTTCTTTCAGAGCCTTCAGTGTCTGTGTCGGGTTAGCGCCCATGGATACGGATGCAACATAAGCTGTGCCGTATTCCATAACGATCTGTCCCAGATCCTTCTTAGCAAGAGCTTTACCGCCGGCAGCGAACTTCGCGATGGAAGCTGCCTGTGAGGACTTGGAGGACTGTCCGCCAGTGTTGGAGTAAACTTCTGTATCCAGTACGAGAACGTTGACGTTCAGGCTGTTAGCCATAACGTGGTCAAGTCCGCCGTAACCGATATCGTAAGCCCATCCGTCACCACCGACGATCCATACAGACTTGGAAACGAGATCTCTTTCCATAGCCAGCAGTTCTTTTGCATTTTCGTTTGTGCTTGCTTTCAGTGCAGCAACCAGTTCGTCCTTGCATGCTCTCTGAGCATCACGGTCTTCACCGGCAGCCAGGTACTTCTCGTAAGCAGCTTTGAGTTCAGGTTCAACGCTGTCCTTGCTGTCTTCGATGAGCTTCAGGATCTTAGCTTCTTTATAGCTCTGAGCAATAGCCATACCGAAGCCGTATTCAGCGTTGTCTTCGAACAGTGAGTTAGCCCATGCAACACCATTGTTGTCCTTGTCTGTTACGAACGGTGTGGACGGTGTAGCGGAGCAGTAGATCATGGAGCAGCCTGTTGCGTTTGCAACGAGCATATCCTTACCGAACAGCTGGGAAGCCAGACGGTAGTAAGGAGCTTCTCCGCAGCCAGGGCAGCATCCGCTGACTTCGAAGTAAGGCATCATCAGTGATACGCCGGCAACTGTGTTCGGGTTGCCATACTGAGGTCTGTATTCAATACCCTTATAGAGGTAGTCAGCTACAGGTTCCTGGTTGACAGCATCGTTGATCTCTGCAACTGTGAGAGCCTTTGTCGGGCATGCTTTGATACATACGCCGCAGCCTACGCAGTTCATCGGTGAGATCTGGATACGGTACTGCAGACCAGCTTCTTTCGCACCCTTGTAAGCAGCTGTAGGAGCCTTGACGGACCATTCAGCGCCATTAGCAGCAGCGATTTCAGCAGCCTTAGCAGCTTCGTCTTCTGTGATCAGGAATGCACGGATCGTAGCATGCGGGCAGACATATGCACAGCTGCCGCACTCAACGCACTTAGCGGAATCCCATGCAGGAACCTGAACAGCGATGTTTCTCTTTTCACGGAAGGATACATTCTCGGGGATCGTTCCATCGAGAACGCCGTACTTCATGAAGCTGGAAACAGGCATGTCATAGCCTTCCAGTGCATTGATTCTCTGCAGGTTGTTGTCGAAGTATTCGTCGCCTGTCTTCTCGAACAGAGCATCCGGATATTCCAGATCAGCCCATTCAGGTTTAACAGTTACCTGAACAAGTCCTGATTTACCTGTATCGATAGCGTCGCAGTTGTTCTTGACAACGTCTTCACCCTTACGTGCATAAGTGTGACGGGCACTGTCTTTCATCAGTTCAACAGCTGTATCATAAGGCATGATCTGCTCGTTCAGAGCGAAGAATGCAGACTGCAGGATCGTATTTGTATGACGGCCCATGTGTGTCTGGATTGCAAGCTTTGTAGCATCGATCACATAGAACTTTGCATGCTTCTTAGCAAGTCCGGCCAGCATTCTGGGCGGCAGGTGCTTGTCGATATCTTCAGCAGCGAATGTTGTGTTCAGCAGGAATGTTCCGCCTTCTTTGAGGTTGCGGACCATATCGAATTTGTAGCAGTAGCTGTCCAGTGAGCAGGAGATGAAGTCAGCCTTGTCAATATAGTAAGGGCTGTGGATCGGGCTCTTTCCGAATCTCAGGTGGGAACGTGTAACGCCGCCGGCCTTCTTGGAGTCGTATGCGAAGTAAGCCTGAGCATAAAGATCTGTGTTGTTGCCGATGATCTTGACTGTGCTCTTGTTAGCGCCGACTGTACCGTCGGAACCAAGACCGTAGAACAGGCAGGAGCTGTAGTCAGCTACGACATCAACGTTGACCGGTTCGAGTGACAGATGTGTAACATCGTCGTTGATACCGATCGTGAATTCTTCCTTCGGTTCTTCTTTTGCCAGTTCTGCATATACAGCAGCGATGTGGCTCGGATTTGTATCCTTGCTGGACAGACCATAACGGCCGCCGATGATGGTCAGATCCTTGTGCTTTCTCAGAGCGTTCTGAACGTCGAGGAACAGAGGTTCTCTGGAACCGATTTCCTTGGAACGGTCAAGAACAGCGATCTTCTTAGCGGATGCAGGCAGAGCTTCCTCAAGGTACTTCTGGCTGAACGGACGGTACAGATATACTTTGATCAGACCGACTTTTTCGCCCTTAGCATTCAGGGAGTCGACAGTTTCCATGATCGTATCTGTAACGGAACCCATAGCAATAATGACTCTTTCAGCTTCCGGATCGCCATAGTATACGAACGGTGCATAGTCACGGCCTGTATGTTCGCTGATAGCCTTGAAGTACTTAGCAGCGATTTCAGGAACCTTTGCAAAGTGTTCGTTCTGAGCTTCACGAGCCTGGAAGAAGATATCGTCGTTCTGGGAACCGCCGCGTGTTACTGCGTGTCCATGCGGGTTCAGAGCGTTTGCACGGAATGCTTCAAGTTTTTCTACAGGAAGCAGTGATTTGAGGAAGTCATAATCCATGACTTCGACTTTCTGGATCTCGTGTGAAGTTCTGAAACCATCGAAGAAATGCATAACAGCTACGGAACCGTCAATAGCGATTAAGTGTGCAACACCTGCCAGGTCCATGCAGTCCTGTACAGAGTGGGAACACATCATGACCATACCGGTCTGACGGCATGCGTAAACGTCCTGATGATCACCGAAGATACTCAGTGTGTGGCTTGCGAGTGTACGTGCAGCAACATGTACGACGCCCGGCAGAAGCTCACCGCTCAGCTTGTAGAGATTCGGGATCATGAGAAGCAGACCCTGCGAAGCTGTGAAAGTTGTAGCCAGTGAACCGCCCTGAAGAGCGCCGTGAACGGCACCTGCTGCGCCGCCTTCTGACTGCATTTCAACAACCTTTACACGGTCGCCGAAAATGTTTTTCCTTCCCTGCGTGGACCATTCATCAACGTTTTCGGCCATCGGTGAGGAAGGTGTGATGGGATAAATCCCGGCAACTTCTGTAAACGCATAAGCTGAATGAGCTGTTGCAGCGTTACCATCCATTGCCTGGAAAACCTTTTTGTTTTCTGTGCTCATATGTCCTCCTGTTTAGACACCATAATTATATAGCAGATGTTTTTGTTTTGACAGAGATTATCCGTCCGTTTTCAAAGCGTTTTCATTTTTTTACTTTCATTAATCTCTGTCAGACTGCCAATAAAAAACTGTTCCGGTTAAGGAACAGTCTCGGAAAATTATTGTTTTACGCCCATTGAGCGCATGACCTGACGGATCTGCGCTTCACTCGGTTTTCTTCCCATCTGCATGAACATTGCACGGATCATCTTTTCGTTAACCGGAGGATTTTCAGCCAGCTGTTTTTCAAAGTTCTTCTTTGTAAAATAGAAACTGATTGCAGCTCCGATAACTCCGCCGACAAGCAACCACAGTAAGGAAGACCAGAATTCAGTCATATTATTTACCACCTCTTCAAGTACACATGTATTTTATCCTGTTTTTATATTGATTGTAAAGTCAATACTTTATGCACAAACGTCCAATTTCGTATATAATGTCTGCATGCCTAAACAGCTTTCAAAACTGATGCGTCTTTTTCTAGTGTGTTTTTTTGTCATTTCCTGTTTGCCTCCATGGCATGCATCGGCGCTGGAAAATGATCCGTCAGTCAATGATCCTCCTCAGCTTTACAGCCGTTATGCTTATCTGATGGATATCGATACAGGACAGGTCCTTTACTCCAAAGCGGGTGACGAAAGAATGTACCCTGCCAGCATGACCAAGATCATGACGATCGTACTGGCGATCGATTATCTCCATGATCTGCAGCAGAAAGTACCGATCACCGGTACGATGCTGGCCGGTCTTGCCCAGGAAGGCGCTTCATGCGCAGGCTTCCGTGTGGGTGATTCCCCTACGGTCGAAGAGCTTCTGTACGGTGCAGCCCTCCCTTCCGGAGCGGACGCATCAAATGCCCTGGCTGTTGCGGTCAGCGGGACCATGGAGGACTTTGTCGATCTGATGAACCGCAAGGCGGAAGAACTCGGAATGACTGGCACGCATTTCATGAATGCGCACGGTCTGCATAATGAGAATCATTATTCTACAGCGCGTGATATTGCCGTGCTGATGAAATACTGCATGGAACATGAACTGTTCCGGGAGATCATTTCTGTCAGGAGATATAAAACAGGCAGATTATACAGTCACTACAATGGCATCAGCATGCGCTCCGGTACATGGTACTACATCAATACGGGAGTGAATGGCGGATATAACATACCGGGCTTCGAGGGCGGCAAAACAGGCTATACGATCCCTGCGGGAAGATGTCTGGTGTCGGCCGCTACGGTCAACGGAATGCACATGGTTGCGGTTGCCGGATATTCACTGGGTGCTACGACCCATGTCATCGATACGCGCACGCTTTACAGCTGGGCAGGAACGCATTACTCACAATATGCGCTTGCCTACAGCGGTACAAGGCTGGCATCCATTCAGATCAACAACGCTTCACCGGAGGAAAACGAGATCAAGATCACCCTGCCGGATGACGTTGTGTACGATCTTCCGACAGGTACGCAGATATCTACTGAGTCGGATTTTGTCAAAGAAGTAGAGGCTCCCCTTGAGGAAGGAACCGAGCTTGGTTCCTACCGCATCCTGGTAGACGGGGATACGATATATGAGATGATCTTTAAAGCCCAGAAAACATATGATATCGACGACAGTTCATATTATCAGAGCAAGATGAGCGAACTGCTGGGACCTTACGCATTCATCCCCGGAGCTGCCCTGATCGCATTCATACTGCTGATGATATTCAGCAGAATGATCCGGCATGCAAAAGGAAGATCAAAGATACGAACCACACTGAAAGAACGGGAAAGAATGGAAAGAAAGGACGGACGGGGCATTGATGAAGCCTTCTCCGAACTGAGTGAGATCATACCGGAGTCTGAAGAAAACAAAGAGATGTAACTGCATCTGCAGCTGCATCTCTTTTTTTCAGAAATCACGTCTGATCAGTGATCCGGTATTCAGATGTTTCAGGTCTCTGGAACCTGTGATGCTCATGCAGAAACGCAGTTCAGCTGAGATATGATCCAGTACTTCAGCAGCCTTTTCCGGGCCTTCCGCAAACGGCTTCATGAGCGGTCTGGCGACAAGGACGCCATCGCATCCAAGCACAAGCGCTTTGAACGCGTCCGCACCGGAGCGGATACCGCAGTCTCCGAAGATCGTCATTGTGCTGCCGACGGCTTTCCTGATCTCACGGACCATATAGTATGGCGGTACGGCACTGTCGATCATGCCCATGTGGTGTGACAGCACGATCCCCTTCACGCCTGCTTCAGCGCATGCTTCGGCATCTTCTGTACTCAGTACGCCTTTGATGATGATCGGCAGATCAGAGCAGTTTACCATTGTCTTCAGATCATCGATCGTTTTAACGCCCATCTGTCCGAACATGGGATGATTCCGGACATCTCCTGTATCGGGATCAAAAATGAAATCGGCATCCATAACAAAGCCTTTTGCGCCGTTTTGGGCATATGTCCTGATCATTTCCAGCATATGGTCCATGTCTGCGATCGGCTTGGAGGACAGTACTGCCCTTGTGCCCTGTTTCAGGATCTGAAGTCCTTCTTCAACAGGAAGCACTCCGTTCCAGTCCAGTGTACCGGTCATATCTGCCGCCTTGGCCAGCAGAACATTTCCGCCCGGGTTGACTCTGGTCATGCCGCTCAATGTTGAGATCATGACCGGGCTGCGGTACGTTTCTCCGAAATACTCCGCAGAAATGTCCGCGGCAGTGCTTCCGATATAGCTGGGTCTGATCATCCAGGAATCCAGATAGTCCCTCGTCAGCTGATCGGTGATTGCATGTGTATTCATGATGTTTTTTCTCCTGTTCTTATTGTTCATTATACCTATGCGTTCCTTTTCTTCAAACAGAAGAATCCTGTTGGACATGCAGACTTTTTTATGATTCAGAAATCAAAAGAAAACAGGCAGTGCCTGTTCGGTTTTCATTGATTCAGGGAATGTGCTTTACTCGTTGCCAAGTGTACCGAGTGCCCAGAAGATCGTACCCCAGATAGAGTCCTCACCTGTTTTCTCGTCATAGTACGGTTTGCCTAATAAGGCTGCTGCTTCAATAAATGTATTCATATTTTTATATCTCCTCGCGGGAATTCATAGCCCGCTTTATCTTTCTTTTGTTTTCCACGTGTCTTTTTTATCTCACGCATTGTCATTATAGGATGTTCTGCAGTACTTTCACGTGTTCATGGTGTGAGTCATTGATGCCCAGATACAGCGTAATATAGTCGCTGTCTTCCGGGATATTCCGGTAATACCATTCAGCTTCCGGATCAGTCAGTGAATTGTGAAACGTTCCGTCCTCCGGGAATGCGATCGTTCTGCCGCCCATAAAGAACGGGACGATCTCCATATCATTCCGGTTTCCGATCAGATACGGATACACATAGTTCATGCCCTGATATCTGCCTTCTTTGATCACATTTCCGCTGACGCTGGCAGTAAAGCTGTCGCCGCATATAGTCCATTTTTTTCCGTAAAGCACATTGCCGCTGTATAATTCCTGCTTTGTCATGTTCATTACCTCGTTTATCGCTCAAACAGCATGCATCCGGCCTGGACAGGCAGGTCGCATATGATCTGATCAGTGCAGTCTGAATGGTGTTTCAGCAAAGCATTGACGATCATAATATCCCCGGCAGCGCTGGATATCATAACGACTCCCAGCAGCATGACCATGAACGAATGCATCAGAATGCCCGCAATAGCCGGTATGATGCCGATGACGATCAGCGGCATGATCGTGCCGAGAATGTATTCCTTTTTTCCCAGCGGTGCTCTGCACGTACAGTACGGGGTCAGTGTTTCCTTCATGAAGCCGAATTCAATGTCATTGAAACGGTTGGGTGAGAACATGCTCCAGGTGATCCCGTGCACCAGTTCGTGCGCGATCGTCAGGATGATGACACCTGCAAAAAAGAACAGGCTGTCTTTGAGAGAACGGAATCCGATCGGTGCGCCCTGCCCCAGCAGCACAAACAAGGCCATGCCTGCTGCCAGCAGCGGCAGTACCATCACAACAGCCAGTTTGTTGGCTTTATCAATCCCGATCACCATGGATACCTGCCGGTATCCATGTTTTCTGAGTTCAGAACTCATAGCCTGAAATGACTTGAGACGCTCCTGTTCGCGGGGAGAAAGCTCTCTTTCTGTCTGTTCTTCCTTTTTGACTTTTTTGCTCATACGCAGATCCTCTTTGCATCTTTTGTGTCCTGCCGGACAGATGCAGCATTGGTTTAAGTATACAATTGTTTTCTTTTGAAAAACATGTTCTTTCCCGTCAGAATGTATGCTGTTTCAGACCATTATTGTACAATGAGGTCATCGCTGAAGGAGGACGCCGGCTATGGTTACAGAGTATTTTCCTGACGGAACAGTCATTGACAGCTGGTTTTACGACACGTCAGTCCCTTCTCTTGAGGAGATGGGCAGGCAGTATTTATTCAGCACTTGCGGAATAAAGCATGACGGTACACTGCAGACTGCGGCCATTCAGGCGCTGATCGATCAGTGTGCGTCCGAAGGCGGTGGCGTGATCGTCGTTGATGGAGGAACATATCTTACCGGCGCACTGTTCTTTCCGCGCTCAGTGAACCTTTATATCTGCAGAGACGCTGTTTTGAAAGGCAGCGATGATATCAGTGATTATCCCCTGTGCAGGACGAGGATCGAGGGACAGACATGCACGTACTTCCCTGCTTTGATCAACGTTGACTCTGCAGACGGTTTTATCCTTGCCGGAGAAGGCACGATCGACGGCAGCGGAGAGCGGTTCTGGCGGGAGTTCTGGCTCAGGAGAGAATGGAATCCGGACTGCACGAATAAAGACGGTCAGCGGCCCCGTCTCCTGTATATCAGCAGATCCAGCGATGTTCTGATCACCGGCGTGACATTTCAGAACGTTGCATTCTGGACGACGCATATCTACCGCTGCAGACGCGTGAAGTATATCGGCTGCACGATGCTGTCACCGTATGAAGAAATCAAAGGGCCCAGTACGGACGCCATTGATATCGACGCCTGTACGGATGTGCTCGTCAAGAACTGCTTTATGGCGGTCAATGATGATGCTGTGGCGCTTAAGGGCGGAAAAGGTCCGTGGGCGGACAGCGATCCTGACAACGGGCCGAATGAGCGTATCATCATCGAAGACTGTGAGTACGGGTTCGTTCACGGCTGTCTGACATTCGGTTCGGAAGCTGTTCACTGCCGCAATATCATACTGCGCAGGATCAGGGTATCTGAGGGCTTTAACCTGTTATGGATGAAGTTCCGTCCTGACACGCTGCAGTGCTATGAATATGTGCTGATGGAGGATGTTAAAGGCAAAACAGCAAACTTCCTGAACATCAATCCATGGAAGCAGTTCTTTGATCTGCAGGGAAGAACGGATCTTCCGGTATCGCATGGCAGACATATCGTGATCAGGAACTGTGAATTTGAATGCGATACGTTCTTTAATGTCAAACAGGATGATGCTCACTACCTGCTGGAGAATGTCGTGATGGAGGATGTGACTGCCGCAGCTGCAGATATTTCCTTCGATCCTTCCTTTATTTCTGATTTTAAAGGTGAGCGGATCAAGCTGGAGCAGAAAGAAGGAACTGAATTCCCTGATGCAATGACAACACTGTAGGATTATAAAAAGCCGCATGTTCTTACGCATGCGGCTGTTTCTTTCGGATAACAGAGAGGCTTGATATGTTCCCTCTTATGTAGAGGTGGGTGCCCTTGGTCGATCGTCAGGATTCCCGGCCGTACCGGGCATTCAACACGGATGTCTCCAGTCAGAGCTCCCTTATATCACTATGTAGGAAAAATAATGGACCTCTCTGTGCCTAAAACATATCATACAGAACAGACACTGTATAGTCTTGACAATTAAGCTTTTTTCACTTCGTCCTTGATTTCAATTCCGAGGATGTCGAGCTGTGCTTTATCAACGACATTCGGTGACTCGCTCATCAGATCCATGGAGCTGTTTGTTGTCGGGAAGGCAACAACATCTCTGATGTTTTCTGTTCCTGCAAGCACCATGGTAAGTCTTTCAAGACCGATGCCGACTCCGCCATGAGGAGGAGTTCCGTATTTGAAGGCATCCAGGAAGAATCCGAAACGGGCTTTTGCCTGTTCCATTGTCAGACCGATGGATTCAAATACTTTTGCCTGGAGTTCCTGGTCATGGATACGGATGGATCCGCTCAGCAGTTCATATCCGTTCAGGACAAGGTCATATGCTCTGGAGCTGACATTAGCGGGATCGCTGAAGAGTTTGTCGACATCTTCTTCCTTCGGTGCTGTGAACGGATGATGCTGTGCGACCCAGCGGTTTTCTTCTTCGCTCCATTCAAACATCGGGAAATCCGTTACCCAGAGGAACTTATATACATTCTCGGGGATGAGTCCCAGTTCGTGGCCGAGTCTGACACGCAGTGCGCCGAGCGCTGCTTCAGCGATTTTTGCCTTGTCGGCAACGATCAGCACAAGATCATCATCCTGCATTCCCAGGCGCTCTTTCAGTGCTTCTTTTTCTGTTTCGCTGAGCGCTTTGGCGATGGAACCGGAGAGTTCTCCTTTTTCCATCTTCAGGTAAGCTAGTGCTTTTGCCTTGAAGCCATGCTTGATGAAGTCCTGCAGCTGGTCCAGCTTTTTCCTGGAATACAGAGCTGCTGCATGTTCGAATTTCAGTGCATCGATCTCTCCGCCGTTTTCCTGAACAGCTTTGAATACCTGGAATTCGGTGTCTGCGAACAGATCGGTAATGTCATGGATCTCATTGCCGAAGCGCAGGTCCGGTTTGTCCGTTCCGTATTTCTTCATGCACTCTGCCCATGTCATGCGCACGAATTTGTCTTCCAGTTCGATTCCTTTGACGCCTCTGAAGATGTCCTGCATCAGTTTTTCTACGATGTGCCATACATCTTCTTCATCTACAAAGCTCATTTCGATATCGATCTGTGTGAATTCAGGCTGTCTGTCAGCGCGCAGGTCTTCATCACGGAAGCATC
>DMBB01000180.1 GCA_003446295.1 Erysipelotrichaceae bacterium | reverse complement strand
GTCGGAAAACTGATTGAAAGTGTTCTGAACCAGGAATACCGGGATCTGGAACTGATCCTGGTGGATGACGGCAGCAAGGACGGAAGCCCGGCGATCCTTGACCAGTATCAGGCAAAGGATGAGCGTGTCAAGGTCATCCACAAGCCGAACGGCGGCGTATCGGCCGCCCGCAATGACGGTCTTCAGGCCGCTTCCGGAACATATATCCGTTTTCTGGATGCGGATGACTGGATCCCTGATGACTCCACCAAAGAGATGGTCAGGGCAATCAAGGAGACTGGTGCAGACCTTGTCGTCGGAGATTTTTACCGCGTTGTCGGAGATAATCTTGCAAAAAAAGGCAGTATTCCTTCCGAAAAACTGCTGACGACTGAAGAATATGCAGAGTATATGATGGAAAGCCCGGCTGATTATTATTACGGAGTGATCTGGAATAAACTGTATCGGAAAGATCTGATCGAGCAGTACAAGATCAGATTTGATAAGACGCTCAGTTTCTGCGAGGACTTTGTATTCAATCTGGAATATGTTCTGCATACAAAAACGATCCTGCCGCTTCAGGTGCCTGTTTACTATTATGTAAAAACCGAAGGCTCGCTCGTTTCCCAGAATATCAATCCGGTACGTCTGGTCAGAATGAAGACCAGTCTGTATTCCTACTATGACCAGTTCTTCAGAAAAATTCTGGACGAAGAAGAATACCGTGCCCAGCGCGGCAATATCGCTTCATTCCTCGTGGCAGCCGCAACGGATGAGTTCACGATCCCCATGATGCCCGGCACGAAGAAGCTGGGTGAAGAAACGATCCCTGTTTACTATTTTGATGATGAAAATGAGGATATCTATACAGCGATCACTTATATGAAACTGGCGTATGAGCGCTATATGAATACGATCGCCATGAAGCATTCACTTGAACTTCCGGATATCAAGGTTCTGAATTATCTGAAACATGCAGGCAGATACTGTTCCCAGAAGGAGATATCCTGTATGACAGGTGTCCCTCAGACAACGATCCTGGGATCACTGCAGAAACTGAACCTGAAAGGATTTGTCACCCTTGAAATTCATGAGACAGGACTTGCGGGTATGTATGTCCGCAATGAGGATCTGGAAAAAGAGTTTGCGGATGCACAGAACGACATGAAGAAACTGTGCACCAATGGCATGGACGAGCAGGAAGTCAGCAGGATCGTCCGGGGGATCGCTGCGAACCTGAAGGAACATCTGAAATGAAACTGACATCTGCCGATAAAGAGAAACTGTTTGTCGGTGCTGATGCATGGACAACACACAGTACTGATGATCTTCCGTCGGTCCGTGTCTCGGACGGCCCCGGCGGTCTGCGTATAGAAGCTGTGACCGGCCTGGGATTCAATCGTTCACATCCTGCAGTCTGTCATCCGACAGCATCTCTGCTTGCATGTTCTTTTGACCGTGAGCTGCTTCATGAACTCGGTGAAATGCTGGCAGAAGAATGCCAGGCCCAGTCCGTAGACGTACTGCTCGGACCGGGTGTCAATCATAAGAGAAGCCCGCTGTGCGGACGCAACTTTGAATACTACTCTGAGGATCCGGTACTGTCAGGTGAGCTTGGAGCTTCATATGTCAACGGACTTCAGGAGAACGGGATCGGAGCTTCACTGAAGCATTTCGCAGGCAATTCACGGGAAAAAGGGAGACTCATCAGTGACAGCCTCATAGATGAAAGGGCCCTGCGTGAGATCTACCTGAAGCAGTTTGAGACGGTAGTCCGCAAAGCGCATCCATGGACGATCATGGCTGCCTACAATAAGCTGAACGGAATATACTGCACGCAGAACAGGAAGCTTCTGAAAGACACAGCCAGAAATGAATGGGGATTTGACGGCGTATTTGTTTCTGACTGGGGAGCAGTCTCTGATCCTGTCAGCAGTATGAAGGGCGGACTGAATCTGGAAATGCCGGGAGGCGATCACGGAACTTCCGATCTTCTGGATGAAGCGCTGAAAAGCGGAGCACTTACACCGGAGGAACTGGATGAATCCGCCGAATATATGCTGAACCTGGTGCAGAAGACCGGTTATGCCGGAAGACACCGCTTTGACCTGGAGAAACACCTTGATTTTGCCCGGAAGGCAGCACAGCAGTCTGCCGTCCTGCTTGAAAACAACGGTGCACTGCCGCTCAGAAAGGAACAGAAGATCGCGCTGATCGGAGCGTTTGCGAAAAAGCCCAGATATCAGGGTGCAGGCTCATCAAATGTAAATGCAGTCAGAACGGATAATCTGTTTGATGTTATGGATGAAGCAGGGATCCGCTTCACCTACGCAGCCGGATATGATGCATCGGCAGAAACGCCCAGTCCGGGAATGATCCAGGAAGCAGTGCATCTTGCAAAGCACAGCGATTGTGCTGTGATCGTTGCTGGACTGCCTGAGCAGGATGAAGCAGAAGGCTATGACAGAAAGCATCTGGATCTGCCGGAAAATCAGAATGAACTGATCAAGGCAGTTGCTGCAGTACAGAAAAACACAGTTGTTGTCCTGCAGTGCGGCGCTCCGGTGATCCTGCCGTGGCGCAAAGAGGCCGCTGCAGTACTCTGCATGTATCTGTCAGGTTCCCAGGGTTCACATGCAGCATTTGATCTGCTGTACGGAAATGCATGTCCCTGCGGACATCTGGCGGAAACGTGGCCGCTCAGACTGGAAGATACGCCCAGCTACAGGTATTTTGATGATGACGTGCTGTTTGTGCAGTACCGGGAATCGATCTTTACCGGCTACAGGTATTACGATACATTCCATGTCCCCGTCGCTTATCCGTTCGGATACGGACTTTCCTATACATCGTTTGAATACAGCAGTCTCAGACTGCAGGAAACAGAAAATAGTGTGAAAGTCTGGCTGGATGTAAAGAATACCGGCAGTTTCAAGGGAAGAGCAGTCGTGCAGATCTATACGGGAATGACAGATTCACGGATCTGCCGGGCAGATCATGAACTGAAAGACTTTGCATCTGTTGAACTGGCCGCAGGAGAGGTCAGGACGGTTTCATTCGAGATCCCCAAGGAATCTCTGAAATTCTATGACGTCATCAGAAATGAATGGGTACTGGAGGACGGCACCTACAGGTTTATGGCCGCAGATCATTCAGGACATATGATCCTTGAAGAAGATCTGATCCTGGATGGGGAAACCGATGTCCATGCGCTTCTGGAAAAAGAATATCTGAAAGTCGATGATGCAGGCCTGACGGTATCAAAGCAGGATTTTGAAACTGTTTATGCAAAAGAAATTCCTGAAAACGTGCCGCTCTTTCCGTTTACAAGGGACACTGCGATCGCAGATCTGGAAGACACAAGGATCGGAAGGCTGATTCACAGAGGCGTCAGACAGCTGCTTGACAGAGGGATCGTTCATGATGTGGAGGAATCCATGATCTGGGAGGCACCGGTCAGGATGATGCTGATGGGATCGCACAGATTCACCTGGCATACTGTTGACGGAGTTGTTGAAGTGCTCAACGGGCATCCTGTCAAAGGAGTCCGCAGGATCATGAGAAGTCTGAAAAAGAAATAAAAAAATTGTCTGCAGAATGCAAATCTGCAGGCAATTTCTTTAGTAGCCTAGTTTTCTGTCAACGATATGTACGGGAAGCTGTCCCTGTGATACCAGTGTCAGATTTTCTGTGATCACTTTCAGAAGTGTTCCTCTGATAATGTTGGAGAATGATCCGCCGCTGATATGAGGTGTTATATGAATACGCGGCGTATTCCACAGCGGATGGTTGAGCGGAAGCGGTTCGGGCTCCGTGACATCAAGATAAACTGCTCTGAACCAGCCTTCATTTGTGACCTTCAGGAGTGCTTCAGTATCGATCGCAGTGCCTCGTCCGACATTGATCAGCACAGCATCCTTCTTCATCATTCTTAGCATTTTTTCATTGAACATCCCTGTTGTCTCAGGCGTTTCGGGCAGAGACAGCGCGACTGTATCGCATTCAGGAAGGATCTTTTCCAGATCCGTAAACGAATACAGCTCTTTGACAAAGTCCGGCTTGTCATGAACGGTTCTCCTGACGCCATAGCACTCTGCACCAAGCAGATTCATTTTGCGGAGAAATTCCGTGCCGATGGAGCCCATGCCGACAGACAGTACTTTACTGCCGCTGATCAGCGTCGGTTCTCCATACCGCTGCCATGAACGCTCTTTCTGAAGATCGTGATATTCAGGGAAGAACTTGGCTGCTGAGAAGGCACATGCCAGCATATATTCAGAGATCGCTTCACCGAACACATTGTATGCGTTTGTAAGCATGATTTTCTGATCAATATCTTTGTATGTATCGGCACCCGCAGATATCAGCTGGAGCCACTCTGCATTCGGGAATCTGGACAATACGTCTTTTGACGGATTTCCGATAATGATTTCGGTCTGATCGAACATTTCCTGGGGAATATCCCAGCTCTCTGCAAAGGTGAACCGGTATCCGGGAATGCGAAGCAGCTGCTCTTTTTCTGCTTCATGCAGCTTCATGACAAATAATACGTTTTTCATGCAAAACCTCCGTGCTCATTTTACTCCATTCGTACATTATGAACTATAATAATAATCAGATACATACAGGATGGTAATTGTTATGTTTAAAAATGTAAAATGGTATGCCCTCATTACAGCAATCCTTTATATTGTCGCAGGAGTGCTTCTGTTTGTTTACCCTCAGATGAGCGAAAACCTGATCTGTGATGTTTCGGGAATTGCAGTGATCGTACTCGGTCTGATCCATATCACTTCATATTTCATGATGGATCTGAATGAGTCTCTGTACCGCAATGATTTTGTAGAAGGCGTCATTATCGTACTGGTCGGTATTCTGGTCATCTACCAGAAGATCGTCTTCCAGCAGCTGGTGCCGTATGTGCTTGCGATCGTCATTATTGCCAGCGGTATCATGAAGCTTCAGGATGGTATTGATGCGCACAGGATCGGTTTCCCCAGTGGCTACATCTATCTGATCCTGGCATCGATCTCGATCATCTTCGGTCTTGTGGTAATGTTCGACCTGATCCCCGCCGGCAAACTGATCTATCAGGTACTTGGTGCCGGCCTGGCTTACAGCGGTATTACGGACCTGTTCAGCGCCATCTATTTATCCGGACGTATCAGAGTATTCCGTGAGAAAAAGGAAAATCCCGAGCCTGAGGCTGAACCTGTTCTTGAAACTGAACCGGAGTCCGTGCTGATCCCGGAAACAAGCGGACAGCCTGAGCCTGCCGAACAGCCGGCAATGAATTTCGACCCGGATACGGGAGAACCCCTCAGCAAACCTGAAGAATAACCGAATGACAGCTGTCGCAGCTGTCTTTCTTTTTGCCCGTGGACAGCGATATCCGTATATTCTGCACGGCTGGGAACACGAAAAATGTTTGCCGGCGTGATCTGCCAAACAAACAGCATCATTTGATGCATGATCAGGATTCTTCAGACAAACATACTTCTTATGTCTGCGGCTTTGCATCTGTAAGCCTGGTGATCCATTCGGATCCTCTGAGGCGGTTGACACCCCAGATCGCCTTCAGCAGATTTCCGCTGCGCAGAATGATATACAGGACAGGCGCAGGCCATTTCAGAACAAACGCAGCCAGGATCCCGAAGGGGATCGTGATAAGCCAGTTTGAGATCATATCGACTCTGAACAGCCGCTTCGTGTCTCCGCCCGCTCTGATGACGCCGTTGTTTACGGTAGAGCTTGTTACGAGGAACAGTACAGTGACCGATGCTGACCAGCCCATCTGCCTGGTCAGGATCTGTGTTTCCTCGGATATCGTATAGAACTTCATCAGTACCGGCAGGATCACCTGAATCAGACCTGAACAGATGAACGCAAAGATCAGGGCTGTTTTCACAAAGCGCCAGCTGTCCTTATGAACTTCATCCATGTCACCTGCACCGATATCGTTGCCGATAATGATCGAAGCGGAATTGGACATACCGCCTCCGAATGCGTTCGGGATCATCCACGCCATATGCACAATGGACTGGGCAGCCATATAGTATTTGGATACTCTTCCTGTGATCATTGTCTGAGAGGAATTCAGAAGATTCTGCATAAAACTCATGCCAAGGATCGGCAGTGTGACTGTCCAGTATTTGATATGAAGTTCCTTTGTTACAAACGGATTGAAATCCGACAGCCTGAACCTGATCCTGTGTTCAAACATCAGCAGGTATACGACACTGATCAGTGCCTCGATACCGCGTGCAACAGCAGTGCCTAAAGCAGCTCCGGCCACGCCCATAGCAGGGAAACCAAGATGTCCGAAAATAAATACCCAGTTGAAAAACACATTGAAAATGCAGGACAGAATGGAATTGACAAGACCGATCCTGACTTCCCGCACAGCCTGCAGAATGATGACGATCGTCTGTGATACAGCCAGGAAAAAGAACCCGTACCGCACATGGAGCAGATAGGAACTGCCCGGTGAAACCAGTTCAGGAATGTTGCTGTAGATGCGGATGATCTGTTCTGAAAACAAAGATGTGACCATGTAAAAGATCAGCGCAGCAGTCAGTGAATATGTCATTGCAAGAGAAAACAGCTTCTTGATCCTGGACTGATCTCCTGCTCCCCAGTCCTGCGCACAGATGATCATCGCACCGCTGGAAATGCCCAGTATCACAGCGTCCAGAAACCAGAGATAAGTATTGCATATACCAACGGCAGACATTGCATTTTCACCAAGTCTTCCCACCATGATGTTGTCGATCAGCGATACAGTCAGATTGATCACACGCTGCACAGCAAGCGGCAGGGATAATGAAAAAACAGTATAGATGAATTGTCTGTAGGTTTTCTTTCTGCTTTCAGTCATAACTTTTCCCAATTGTAATTTTACGGCACTCTGAATACAGCTCTGCGGCAGAAAACAGTTTATAATTGCCGTGTTTGCAGACTTAAAATCAAAAATGTTGGTTCTGTATTATAATCAATATGAAAGCAGGGTAGTGATGATGACACAATCAATAGCAGAATATCTCGGCGAGCTGGAAATTGCCTTGATAGAATTACAAACCCCCGAACGTGAAGATGCGCTTGATGATGTATACGCATTGATCAGTGAGATGAGGGACGCCGGAGACAGTGACCGCATGATCATCAGAAAACTCGGACCGGTCAAAAAAGTTGCACGGGATTATCTGAGAAAATACGGAAAAGGCAGCTCACTGAGCAGGATCACCGAAAACTTCGGGTCATTTCTGACACAATCACAGGTCCGTTCAGCACCTGTTCAGAAACAGTTTGAATATTATCTCCGCTTCTATGACGGCGGCAAATATAAGATCGGGCTTCAGGACCTCAGGCCTCTCGGAAAGCTTGAGGTATATGATGCCGATATATACAGACTGTATTCCCCTATGTCTGAATATGAGATCGTAAGGTTTCTGCAGAGACTTGGGCTTAATGACCGTGAATATGAACTGGTAAATCCCAGAACAGGAGAGAGTTTCTGATGAAAGAACCAATGGTAGATATGATGTCTGACAGGGAACTGCTGGAGGAACTGGTCGCTGAATCAAGAAGATCTGCGAGAAGGCAGAGGATCATTATTTTCATCCTGGTTGCTTTTATTGCGGCGATCGTCATCCTTGCGCTGATCTATGTACCGAAGATCATGGCTGAAGCAGAACGGTATGCAGAGATGTTCAGCAGAATGAATGACAAAGTCACTGAGTTTGAAAATATGGTGGACAAACTGCCTACCAGTGATGAAGCAGTGAATATGATCACTGAAAAACTGATGGAAGCAATCAGACGCATACTGAATCCCTGGGGCTGAGCGCAGCTGTATTCAAATGATCGGACAGAGAAGGTATCTGTGAAAACAGAGCCTTCTTTTTAGGAAATCGTTAAGTTTTTCTGCAGTAAAGAACGTTTATTCAAAATATAAAAAAGCTGAATTATAATAAGGTTAATCAGTTTAGTTGGAGGTATTTTATGAATTGTCCTAATTGCGGCAGCGCTGTTGAAGCAGGCGCTAAATTCTGCTCAGTATGCGGCACAAAACTGATCGAAGATACACCCGCTGTTTCAGTCACTCAGGCTGCGCCGGAAATTGAGATCCCTCAGCCGAAAGCACCGAAAAAGCAGGAGATCGAACTTGTTCTTCCCGGACATGAAATGTATGAAGAAATTGAGGAGGAAGAGGATCTTTCAGATATTCTTTCCCCGAATAAAGGCACGGAAACCCATGGCAATATGCAGGCTCAGACAGAGCCTCAGATCGAACTGGTTCTGCCCAGTGAATCGCCTCAGCAAATGCAGGCAAGGCTGGAACTGGAACGCGAACTGAAGGAGCGCAAAAAGAAGCAGGAACAGGAAGAACTGCGCAAAAAGGCTGAAGCTGAAGAAGCACGGAAAAAGCAGGAAGCAGAGGATCAGAGAAAACAGGAGATCCAGGATGAAATGAAACGCCGTGAGCTCAGAAAGCAGAGAGAAGCTGAAATGAGCGGCTCCGCACAGAAAACAGAACGTCCTGCAGCTGCCCAGCGGCCAGCTTCGGGAAATCCTGAGGGGCTTTGGGGCATTGTTGCATATTTAACCTGGATCGGACTCGTTGCATCGTTTGTGAAGGAAAGGTCCACAGACAGTCAGTTCCTCAAGACACATGTCAACAATGCACTCTACCTGCAGATCCTTCAATTATTAAGCGCCTGGACAGGTCTGTTCACGTTCCCTGTCTTTATAATCGTATTCGTCTTCAGCATCATCGGTATCTTCGGTGCGATCAAAGGAGAAGAGACCCAGCTGCCGATCATCAGCCAGCTGCCTCAGATCCTGTAAATTCATTACAGCAGTCTCCGGAAACGGGGACTTTTCTCATGAAAAAACCGGCATATTAAGCCGGTGACAGATCTGATTACAGAGCAGCGTCCGCAAGCAGCTGCAGGAGGAGGTCTGCGATCTCCAGATGATTCTTTTCCAGCATCATCATATGACCGTTTCCATGGATCCCTCTTTCTTCAAGACGTATGAACTGATTAGGCACGCCGCACTGTTTCAGGACATGACTGGTCAGATGATCATAGCCTGCATGGTAGGAGGATTCACTGACAACGATCCAGATCGGGATGCCGGAAAGACGGGGAAGCTGCGGTGCGGGATCCTGAAAGATCCAGCCCGAATTGATGCCGGGGCTCTCAGAAGGCAGCAGCTGCAGTTTGATGTCAGAAGGAGAACCGATCTCCGGCTCATAATGCATAGGAAGATCTGTGATCCCGAAGTTCTCTGATACAGCCTCATCTGTTTTCCGGGAGAACGGCGGACCGGAAGGCTCCAGTGCCATGATGCCTTTTACCAGTTCCGGGCAGGCATCCGCCAGCAGCCAGCCGAAAGGACCGGCCTGGGAATGCGTGAGAAGGATCGCCGGACCGATCTGCTGCAGGAGCTTTGTCCCTGCTGACAGGATCAGACGCTGTGATTCTTTATTGGAGGGCAGGTATTCGACCTGAGAGGCAATGAACTGACGGTCTGTTTCATCTTCAAATGCAAGGCTGCCTTCACCCGGCCACTGGGTATGAAGCTTTGACTGCGGCCATCTGCCGCTGCTGCCCATGAAACGCTGCAGTGACTCCAGGGAATGATAGATCCTTGGACCGTTCTGATCGGGATGATATGCGGAACGCCCGCGGGAAGGTTGTTCACACAGATAAACGTCATAGCCTTTTGAAACAAAATAATCAGCCCATCCCATTCTGCCGTCAGGCGTCATCAGCCAGTTTACGTTTGTCTGGCCTGCACCGTGGAACATGACGACAGGATATGGTTTTGTCCTGTTGACAGGAAAGTATCCTTCCACGAACATCTGATTGTACATGTGCTGCTTTCCTGATTCCCGGTAAATATCACCTTCAATGTAGAAAATGGTCTTGGAACCGACGAAACTCTGATCGATCCTTTTGATTTCCATAATGATCTCCTTTTGCTGTTTTACGTATCTGATGACAGAATAGCCCATACGGAAAATAATCGGAAGTATAAATATATTATGATGAAAATAGGAAAAACCTATTTTTGCAATGAGAATCCTTTCAGAATACGCAGTGCTTCTTCCCGGAGCGGATCATCATATTCCTGAACGCGGTAATAGATGCAGTTTGACCAGTATGCGTGCAGGGAAGGGCCCAGCGGAACAGATATCAGGGAAGGATAATGACTGATATTTGCGGCAATGTAGTGTTCCGGCAGAATGACAAATCCGAGTCCCGTGGAAGCGAAGTCAAGAGCACCCGGGAAGCTCTGCGTCAGCAATGCACATTTCACAGAGACGCCGGCATTCCTGAGCGCAAAGTCAGTGATATGACGTATGCGCTGATCACGATTGAAAAAGATAAACGGAAGGTCTTCCATTCTGCGCAGGTCTGCAGCTTCATTTTCCGGGATCCCGTATTCCGAAAACAGCTGCCTTTTTCCCAGGATCCGGAATGATTCATTTTCCAGCGGTTCTCTGCAGATATCCTTTGCGGGGACCGGCTGCTGTCCCGGATATTCTTTCGGATATTCATGCACAATGATCATATCGGCCTCATGCCCTTTCAGCATTTCCATAAGGCCTGCGCTGTTTTTTTCGATCAGTCTGAGCTTAGCGTCCGGATAATCACTGCTGAACCGCGGAACAAAATCAGAAAAATAAAGCAGTGTATTGTACCAGGATGCGCCAAGAGAGAGCTGTCCTTTCATGGGGTCGTTCATTTTCCGCAGATCTTCCCGGAATACATTGATCCTGGCTGTTACATCACGTGCCATCTCAATGTACAGTTTCCCGGAGTCTGTCGGATCCAGGCCGTATTTTCTTCGTACAAACAGTTTTGTGCCGAGCTCTTTTTCGATCTTTTTGAGGCTTTGTGTCAAGGAAGGCTGAGCGACATGAAGACGTTCTGCCGCATGGGTGATGTTTCTTTCTTCTGCAATCGCAAGAATGTACAGCATTTCCTGTTCTGTCATGATATCCTCCCATATGCGTTTTGATTGTATCCCGGAACAGCAGTACCCTGAAAGCATTTTTAAAAATATGCATGGTTGTCTAACAAGTGATATATCCGCATTTATATTGTAAAATGATAACATGCGCAGAATTCTGAAATTCCTTGTAAGCCGTGCGACAATTGCGGCGATCCTGATCATACTGCAGATCGTACTGCTGCTGATGTGGCTGTACCGTGTGACGATCGCATATGAACTGCTTTCATTGGCAAACATACTATCTTTATTGACAGTTGTTTATGTCATTAATCTGGAAGAAGACGGTTCTTATAAAACTGCCTGGTCTATTCTGATCCTGGCAGCTCCGGTATTCGGAACGGCACTGTACGTGCTGTGCGGCGGAAAGAAGATGCCGAAGAAACTCTTCAAGGGAACGACGCAGTGCGATCAGGAAATGCAGGCTTTGCTGAATCAGGATCCGGCAATTCCGAAAATGCTGGGACAGGAACGGAATGATATCAGAAAACTGTTTGATTACGGAGTGAGGGCCAGCAATTTCCCGGTTTACAGAAATACGGAGGCCAGGTATTTCGGAAGCGGTGAAGAAATGTTCCCTGTTTTCCTGGAGGAACTGAGGAAGGCTGAAAAGTTCATTCTGATGGAATACTTTATTATCGATCAGGGATCTGTTTGGGATGAAGTACTCGCGATCCTGAAAGAGAAGCGTGCACAGGGTGTGCAGGTCAAGCTGATCTATGATGATTTCGGGTGTCTGGAAAAACTGCCGCGCCGCTTTTACAAACAGATGAATGAACTCGGTATCGAAACATACCGTTTCAACAGGATACGGCCGGCATTGATCATTCAGATGAACAACCGTGATCACCGGAAGATCTGTGTGATCGACAACAAGGTAGGATTTACCGGCGGGATCAATCTGGCGGATGAATATATGAACCGGATCAGAAGATACGGCTACTGGAAGGATTCGGCTGTGATGCTGAAAGGTGAAGCAGTGCGTTCACTGACAGTTATGTTCCTTGGCATGTATACATATCTGAGTCAGAAAAACGACATTGTCTATAGCGATTATCTGCCTGGTTGTGATATTGTCATTGGTGACGGCTATTATCAGCCGTTCTCAGACACGCCGACGGATGAAGCGGATGTCGGTCTGTCGATGCACCTGAACATCACCAACCATGCAATGAAGTATCTGTATATCAATACACCGTATCTGATCCTGAACCAGGATATGAAGACTGCGTTATGCCTTGCGGCAATGAACGGAGTGGATGTCAGGATCCTTGTGCCTCACATCCCGGACAAACGCATCGTATATTCTGTCACGCGTTCCAATTACCAGACTTTGATCAATGCAGGCGTCAGGATCTATGAATATCTGCCGGGATTCAATCATGCCAAAAGCATTGTTTCAGACGATGAACTGGCATTGATCGGCAGTGTCAATACGGATTACAGAAGTTATTTTCTCCATTTTGAAGCAGGTGTGTTAATGTATAACAGCAGGCTCGCAGAAGAAATGAAAGATGATTTCCTGCAAGCGCTGTCGCAGTCGCATGAAGTAACAAGTGCTGAATGTGAGCGGGTCAATCCGATCGTCAGGACATATCGTGCGCTGCTGAAAGTATTTACGCCATTATTCTGAGGAGGTAGATCTTAGATGGAAAAAACAGGAATCGTGCTGGAAGGCGGCGGTATACGCGGAGCATATACAGCCGGTACATTGGACTGGCTGATGGATCATGGTGTCACATTTGATTACGGAGTAGGTATCTCTTCCGGAGCATTTATGCTGTGTCTCTTTATGGAAGGCCGGAAAGATACGATGAAGAGAGCTGTTCTGGACTATATCATCAAACCGGATATCGTCGGACCCAGAGCATTGCTGAGGGAAGGCTATTGGGTAGGATATAAGAAGCTGTTCTACGGTTATATGAGGAACCTTGAACAGTTCTCTGTAAAACCGCTGAAAGAAGCCCATGCGAATATTGAGATCGGTGCATATGATCTGGATATGGGAGAAACAGTCTGGTTCAAACCGGAAGACATGGATGACGAAATGGAAGTCCTGAGAGGCGCATGCTCTCTGCCGGTCGTAACAGAAACTGTTGATATCAACGGCAGGCATCTGCTGGACGGCGGAATCACGAAAATGATCCCGATCGAACGTTCGATCGAGCAGGGTGTTACAAGGCACCTGGTGATCACAACAAAACCTGCTGATTATGTCAGGAAACCCGGTCCGCCGATCGTTCAGGAGATCATGAAGCGGGTATATAAGCAGTATCCGCAGGTAGCCGCTGACTACAAAGTCAGACATATCAACTACTACAACCAGATGGGGATCATTGAAGATCTTGTCAATAAAGGTGAAGCGGTACTGATCAGACCGTCTAAAACGGTACATGTCAGCAGATGGAAGGGTGATGCCCAGCAGGTAAAGGAACTGTATGAGCTTGGTATCTCCGATATGGAAGCGCGCAAGGATGAGATCTTTGCACTCCTGAAAAAAGACTGATCAAAGCGTAAAAAAACCAAAGTCATGTGAACTTTGGTTTTTTTGGTGAGTGATCAGTTTGCTTCTGAGGTTGCTGTTGCTTCAGGAGAAGCAGTGCTGTCTGCTGTTTCAGCAGCCGGTTCTGAAGTGGAACCTGCTTCATCAGGAGCAGATGTTTCCTGAGGCTCTTCAGCAGCCGCAGGGATCAGTTTCAGATAGCTTGTGCTGTCCAGGATCTCCTGTGAAGGTTTGTTGGCTTCGTTGTCCCAAGGCTTCAGATACAGCATGTAGAACTCATCATATGTCAGATTTGAATAATGCACGGCCTGGGAAACTTCCTTGCCTACATATCTGTAGTGCCATGATTCAAATCCGTAGCCTGTAATGGCGTCCTTATCTTCAGGATAGCGGAGCAGCCATCCGTATTCCCAGCAATGAGCGCTTGCCCATCTGTAGGCTCTTGTCTGAGAGAACTCAGAATATGCGTCTTCATGGGTAGCCGCAAGGTCTACCGTAAATCCTGTCTGATGCTCAGAGAAACCGGCACGTGCCGACACCTGATCTGTCTGTTCCTGTCCTAAAGAGGAAACATAACTGTCATACAGGGCCTGCTGATCTTCATAGGAACGGTATGCGCTTGTTGCATAGAAGTAAACATCATTGTCTCTTCCTGCATTTGCCCATTCAGCCAGTGCCTCTGCGGCGACTCCGGCCAGTTCACGGTCCGGTGCAGCATAGAGGTTGGAAAGAGCGGTCAGATTCTGCGGTACATATGTGTCATCCAGGTAATATGTTTTGTTGACCAGCATGGCGACACTTGACGCATCATCGACCGGTCTGGCGTTTTCATAAGGCGTGTAATAAGTACCGTCCAGTACAAAGGCTGTTTCATCATTGTTGGACATGTTTGCCTGGCAGTCAGAGATATATCCGGATTCATCACCCTGGTAATCAAATACCAGAAGCGGTGTCAGATCGACATAACGGAGATTGCGGTACAGATTCAGAAGCTGCTTATCTGTATATCCCTTGTCTTTCAGTCTGTTGTACAGCAGGAAGTCACGGTCTGTCAGACCGCGCTGCGATGTCACAACAGTATAGAGCTCTGTATAATCGGTATTCAATGTTTCGTTCTTGATCGACTGTGCAAGATAATTTGAATACCATTCATTGCTCAGGATCGTCTTTGTCAGCTTCTGTTCACGGATCGCTTTGATCGTCTCTTTGTCATAACCCAGTTTCTTCAGATTATTGTTGTCGATCGCTCTCGGAATAAAGATCAGACACAGGACTGCGACGATAGCTGCCAGAACAAGATAAGCTTCTTTACGGAGACGGAAACGTCTTCTTCTCCTTCTCTTCTTGACAGTTTTGGTTGTTCCGCTCTGCAGCTGCGGAAGTCTGATACGCAGACGGCGCTTTCTCTTTTTTGTCATCGGAATACCTCATACTCTTTCCATGGCCTGATATTGTCAGGAGGACATTGAACCTCTACGGTCTCTTTGGTGGTTGGGTGCGGGAAGCTGAGCCGGGATGCCCAAAGGGCGATCTGGCCTTTTCCGGCATGTTTGTTGTATCTTTGGTCGTTCAGCAGCGGAACGCCTCTTGAAGCAAACTGGACTCTGATCTGATGGGATCTGCCTGTAGCCAGCAGGATTTTCACAATGGAATGACCGTTTTCAACGGCGATCGTCTCATAAGCCAGCTCACAGTATTTGCCGTTTTCTTTATCTGTCACTGAAGATGTGTTGGTGCGGCTGTCTTTTTTCAGATAGTCCTTCAGGACACCAGCGGACGGTTTTATGACGCCGTCCAGGATCGCTGTGTATTCTTTGGTGATCTCACCTTTGCGGATCGAATCAGAAAGTCTGGAAGCTGCTTTTGATGTTTTTGCGAAAACCATCACACCGCCGACAGGCCTGTCCAGCCTGTGCACCAGTCCCAGATAAACATTGCCCGGCTTGTGATATGTTTCTTTCAGGTATGCTTTGCATATGGACAGCAGATCATCATCTCCGCTGGCATCTTCCTGTACCGGTATATTGACCGGCTTTTTGACGCACAGCAGGTGATTGTCTTCATACAGCACTTCAATCATTGCGCTGCCATCTTCCGTATATGCCGCAGGGCAGGAGAAGCTGCCGGTGTTCGATCGGCAGTGCCACTTCTCCGGTATCGATCTTTCCGTCCGGATGTTCTGACAGGATCATTGTTTTCATGATATCTTCAAGAACGATGGAGGAGAATCCTGTTGTATATGAGTTGATCAGGAAGAAGAGCGCATGCTCATCCAGAATATCCAGGCATGCATTGATCAGTTTGATGATCTCGGTCTCGAATTTCCACATCTCACCGTCCGGACCGCGTCCGTAGGATGGCGGATCCATCAGGATCCCGTGATATGTTCTTCCTCTGCGCTTCTCACGTTCCACGAATTTCTGAACATCGTCTACGATGAAGCGGATCCTGCGGTCCTGAAGACCGGAAAGATCCCGGTTTTCCTGCGCCCATTTGACCATGCCTTTGGCAGCGTCCACATGGACGACTTCCGCTGCTCCGGCAGCAGAACATGCCATTGTCGCGCCGCCCGTATAGGCAAACAGGTTCAGGATACGGAGTTCTTCATCCTGATGTGCACGGATCAGATCTCCCATCCAGTCCCAGTTGACAGCCTGCTCAGGGAAGATTCCTGTATGCTTGAAGCCTGTCGGTGAAACTTTGAACGTCAGCGAATCATATCCGATCGTCCATGATTCGGGAAGCTTTTTCTTGTACTCCCATTTGCCGCCGCCGGAACTTGATCGATGATACACAGCATCTGCACGGTTCCACAACGCAAAAGACCTGTCTCTGGGCCATATTGCCTGAGGATCCGGTCTGCGCAGGATAATAGTGTCCCACTGCTCGAGTTTTTCACCGTCTCCTGCATCCAGTAATCTGTAATCTTTCCATCTGTTCGCTATTTTCACCATAAAAAGTTGGATCTCCAACGACTATTATAGCATGCAGATGTTTCAAGGTGTTTTCCAATTGATGTTTGCGGTATAATAACCGACAGACGGAGGTGAAAAAATGATTGATATCAGTGCATTGAATAATGATCAGAAACAGGCGGTAATGGCTGAAGACAAGTACCTCCGTATCGTTGCCGGCGCAGGGAGCGGAAAAACAAGAGTTCTGACGATGCGGATCGCGCATCTCATTCAGGATCTGGATGTTCCTGCATACCGGATCCTTGCGATCACATTTACCAACAAAGCAGCCAACGAGATGAAGGAACGTATCCGCAATATGATCCCTGAAGAGGGCAGCCAGCCATGGATCTCCACGATCCATTCACTCTGCGTGAGGATCCTGCGGGAAGATATCCTGACTATGGGATGGCCGAGGAATTTTACCGTGCTTGATGCAGAAGATCAGAAATCGATCCTGAAGGAAGCCTACAAGGAATATTCTGCAGATGCGTCGACTTACCCGTTTGCGTCCATGCTGGACTATATTTCCAACAGCAAAGCTGCTGAGATCTCTCCTGACCGCGCACTTGCGATCGCCGGCGGTTTTGACGGTGAAGAAAAAAAGGCAAAGATCTATGAATACTATGTCAGGCGGCAGGAACAGCTCTATGCGCTGGATTTTGACGACCTGATCCTGTGGACAGTACGCATGTTCAGAACATTTTCGGAAGTCCAGGCAAAATGGCAGAGACGTTTCCGCTACATTCATGTGGATGAGTTCCAGGACATAGACAAAACGCAGTATACGCTGATCAGACAGCTTGCCGGTACGGAAAACAGCCTGTATGTGGTAGGCGACCCGGATCAGACGATCTATACCTGGCGCGGGGCGGACGTCAATATCATTCTGAATTATGAAAAGGACTTCAAGCCGTGCCGGACGATCATGCTGAATGAAAACTACCGTTCAACTTCCAATATTCTGAATGGGGCAAACTGCGTGATCCGCAATAACAAGAACAGACTTGAAAAGGATCTGTTCACAAACCGGGTTTCAAACGAAAAGATCACGCATCATTCCAGTGCCGGCGATACGTATGAGGCTGCGTGGGTCGCTTCCACGATCGCTGAACTGCACCGCAAAGGCAAACAATATCACGATATAGCCATTCTGTACCGTTCGAATTATCTTTCACGTTCTTTGGAAAAAGGCCTTCTGGATGAACGCATTCCGTATATTATCTACGGAGGCGTCCGGTTCTATGAGCGTATGGAAGTCAAGGATGCCCTGAGCTATCTGCGCATGGTCACCTCTTCCGACGATCTGGCTTTGCGCAGGATCCTGAACAAGCCGAAGCGCGGGATCGGCAATAAGACGATGGACACGATCGCTGCCGGCGCACGTGAAAAAGGCTGTACGATGTATGAATATATCCGTGATGAGAAACCGTTCAGCGGCAGAGTTCAGACAACATTGAACGGTTTTGTGGATATGGTAGAACGCTGGAAGAAGCGTGCTGCGGAAGGAAATACACAGATCTTCAAGTTGTTTGAACAGATCATTGATGAGTCGGGTCTGAGGAAGATGTTTGAAGATGATAAGGAACTGGACCGTATTGAAAACCTGAAGGAACTGATCGATGACGTCAGTGAATTCGAGGAAAATTATCCGGACAGTTCACTGGAAGAATACCTGCAGCTCGTATCCTTGTATGGCGACAGAGACGAAACGATGGAGTCTGATTTTGTCCAGCTGATGACTGTGCATGCCGCAAAAGGCCTTGAATTTGACACGGTATTTGTGACGGACCTGAATGACGGCATCTTCCCGAATGAACGTGCCATGAATGACGGACCGCGCGGCGTAGAGGAAGAACGCAGACTTGCATATGTCGCATTCACCAGAGCGAAAAACAAGCTGTATCTGTGTGAAGCGGGAGGATTCAGCTTTATTCTTCAGAAAGTACGTACACCTTCCCGGTTCATTGATGAGATCGATGATAAATATATAGAGCACAAAGGTGCAGTATTTGAACAGAAAAAAGAGCCGGTATTCGGCGGCTTCGGATTCGGCTGGAATGAGCCTTCGATCGACCTTTCCGATATGGACGAGGAACCGGAGAAACCTGCTTCCCTGCAGAAAGGGGATGCGGTGGTCCATTCGAAATTCGGTGAAGGAATCGTCATTTCCATGGATGCAGGGTTTGCGACGATTGCATTCCCGTATCCCTATGGCGTGAAAAAGATCCTTGCAAGCCATCCGAGTCTGAAAAAGAAGAGCACACTGCTGAGTTAGGTGAATTATGGATAAACTTGAACAGATGAAACAGCTGGCTGAACAGCTGAATCGTGCGGCAGACGCATATTACAACGGCCGCGGCGAACTGATGACGGACTATGAATGGGATGCCATGTTCGACCGGCTGAAGCAGATCGAGGATGAGACAGGCATCATTCTGGAAGAAAGTCCGACCAACCGGGTATCGGCGGATCAGATCGCCGGACAGAAGGAAGCGCATGAATTTGCGGCACTGTCCCTGGCAAAAACAAAGAAGCCGGAGGATCTGGTAAAGTGGGCTGAAGGCAAGCCTATCTGGATCTCCTGGAAGCTGGACGGTCTGACGCTTGTCGTGACATATGACAACGGACGTCTCAGCAAGGTGGTTACGCGCGGAGACGGACATATCGGTACAAATATCACGCATCTTGCCAAAGCGATCACCGGTATTCCCCAGACCATTCCGGAAACGGGACATACTGTGATCAGAGGTGAAGCTGTTATCTCCTATGCAGACTTTGAAGCATTCAATATGGAAAGTGATGAAGAATATGCCAATCCGAGAAATCTGGCATCCGGATCACTGACATTGAAAAATGTTGATGAGGTGAAGAAAAGAAACATCAACTGGATCCCGTTCACCCTTGTATACAGTGAAAAAGAAATGAATTCCTGGGGACAGCGCATGCAGTGGCTGGACGAACAGGGATTCCGGACCGTTGAACGCAGACTGATCGAGCATCCGGATATGGAATCTGTCTCAGAAGCGATCGATCTGTTTACCAAAAAGGTAACAGACAGGGTCAATCCTTATCCGGTAGACGGACTGGTCATCGCATATGATGACACTGTCTATGCATCGACAGGATCAGTGACAGGACATCATGCGACAAGAGCAGGCTATGCCTTCAAATGGCAGGATGAATCAGCTGAAACAGTACTGGACTATATTGAATGGTCCTGTGCAGCATCCACCATTACTCCGGTCGCTGTGTTTGCGCCGGTCGAACTGGAGGGCACGACCGTGAAGCGTGCTTCGCTCTGCAATATCAGTGAATGCGAGCGTCTCGGCATCGGAGAAAGCGGCACTGTCCTGGAAGTGATCAAGGCGAACAAGATCATTCCGAAGGTCATCAAAGTCGTTAAAACAGAGGGTGTGCTGCAGATACCAGATGTATGTCCTGTATGCGGGGCGCCGGCAGAGATCTATGAAAGTCCGGTCAGCGGAACCAGAACGCTCCGCTGCACCAATCCCGCCTGCACAGCAAAGCAGCTGAAGAAATATACGCGCTTTGTTTCAAAACAGGGTATGGATATCGACGGGATCTCCGAACAGACGCTTGCCAGATTTATCAATGCAGGCTGGGTACGCTCTTATGGTGATGTGTACAGACTGCCGCAGCACCAGGCAGAGATCGCGGAAATGGACGGCTTCGGAGAGAAGTCAGCACAGAATCTGAAGGATGCGGTAGAAAAGGCAAGGACAGTCAATGATCAGAAGATGCTGTATGCTTTATGCATTCCGCTTGTCGGCCAGGATGTCGCAAAGCGTCTGCTGAGCGCATACTCATTCAATGAACTGGTGGATATCGCTGAGAAGGCTGAGCAGGAAGATGTCTTTTCATCGATCGACGGGATCGGACCTGAAAAAAGCGCATCATTTGTCAGATGGTTCAAGGACCCTGACAATGCGGCAGTGGTCAGAGATCTGCTGAGCGAGATCACGGTCCGTGAGACAGAGCGCGTTGAAGCAGGTCAGCTGTGCCAGTCACTGACATTTGTGGTGACCGGTGATGTGCATCACTACAAGAACAGAAATGAACTGAAGGCATATATTGAGTCTCAGGGCGGCAAAGTTACGGGATCTGTGTCAAAGAGCACAAGCTTCCTGATCAACAATGACATTGCCAGCACGTCCGGAAAGAATCAGAAAGCGATCCAGCTTGGAATTCCGATCATTTCTGAAGATGAGTTTATTGAACGGTTCACAGAAAACGGATCTGAAGAATAAACAGGCAAATCTTAAAGCAAAAACTTCCATTCCTTTTGTATGGATGTGGAAAAAGAGACCGAAACACTGTAAAATGGTGTAGCATCAGGGAGAATTATGGCAAAGAAAAGCAAACGAAGCAAAAGAAAAAGCAAGCGTACTGCGATTATATTCTGGGTCTGTCTGATCTTGATCCTGACACCGTTTATGGTGCTTGGATGGATCCTGCTTTCCGCATGGCTTGATACAGGTTCTCCTATTCTCGGAGAACGTTATGAAGGTGACCTGGATCCTGCGATCACGAAGAATGATCTCGACAGTATCCGTACTTCAGTCAGGACGATACCGGAAGTGGAAAATGTAGAGCTTGAACTTGCGACAGCTACGCTGCGTGTATATGCGGATGTGGATGATAATGCAAATGCTGAAAATGAAAAAGCAACAGCACAATCCATCTATCAGGCAGTAACAAGTGTTCTGGATGCAGGCACGTACTTCACTCAGACAGAAACAAAGAAGATGTACGATCTGGAAATTCACGTCTATAACCTGGCGAAGAACAGGGACAGCGATGAATTTGCATATGTGATCGAAACAAAAACATCTTCGATGACGGAACCGATCTTAAATGTTGTGTCAGAACCGATCGATGCAGCACTGGCACAGCAGCTGAGAGACAACGTGGAAAACCGTGATAAACCGACACCGACACCGGATGAGTCCAACGAGATCACAGTTGGCGGCGGCGAAGAAGCTGAACCAGTCCAGGAAGAAAACGGCGAATCAGGCGGAGAATCGAATTGAGGAAAGGCATGCAAATGCCTTTTTTGGACTATGAAGAAAAACGAGACATTTACAGGAATCGCAGAAGGATATACATATGACGGAGCAGGCGTCGTAAAAACGGACGGTTTTGTTTTCTTTGTGCCGGGACTGATTGCCGGTGAAGAAGCAGAACTGGCTGTGACTGCGATGAAGAAAACATACGGATACGCAAGGATCGTCAGGATCCTGAAGAAGAGTCCGCACCGTGTCCAGCCCGGATGTTCTTCATACAGACTGTGCGGCGGCTGCCAGATCATGCATATGGATCATGAAGAACAGAAGCGTTTCAAAGAGGATAAAGTAAAGGGGTGTTTCCTGCAGAATGCAGATATGGATATCACACCGCTGCCGATCCTTTATTCCGAGGAACAGACCAATTACCGCAATAAGGTACAGGTTCCTGTGCAGCTGGAAAAGGGCAGAGTACTGATGGGTTTCTATCAGAATCATACAAACCGGATCATTGAGAGTGATTCATGTCTTGTGCAGACAGAATTGTCCAACCGTGTCACAAAACGGCTGAAGCAGTGGCTCTCAGATCTGAAGTGCGCAAATGTTTTCCGGCATGTTCTGATCAGGCACGCGCATAACAGCGGACAGCTGATGATCTGCATGATCGTCAGGGAATATCCGTTTAATAACAGCGATAAACTGGTGGAAAAACTCCGCCGGGAATTTCCGGAGGCTGTCAGCATCCTCGCAATCGTAAACCGCAGAAGTGACAATGTGATCCTGGACGGAAAAGAATATGTGCTTTACGGCAAGCCGTATATTGAGGAGCAGCTGCTTGACTGCACATTCCGTATCAGCGCCAGGTCTTTCTATCAGATCAATCCGACTGCCACAGAGATCCTGTACCGGAAAGCAATCGAATATGCACAGCTTACCGGCAATGAAACAGTGATAGATCTTTACTGCGGAACAGGCACGATCGGGATCCTTGCGTCCAGACATGCACGCCAGGTATACGGCATTGAGATCGTGGAAGATGCTGTCAAAGACGCAGAACTCAATGCCAGGATCAACCATGCAGATAATATTGAATTCTTTGCGGCAGATGCGAACGCCGGAGCGCAGATCCTGATCAAAAGGAATATTAAACCTGACGTAGTGATCGTTGATCCGCCCAGAAAAGGATGCTCAAAAGATACACTGAACGCCATCATCAAAATGTCGCCGAAGAGACTTGTTTATGTATCATGCGATCCTGCTACACTGGCCCGTGACTGCGCGTATATGCGCGAAAACGGATATGAAGTACGCGATATTCAGCCGACAGATATGTTCCCCGGGACTGTGCACGTCGAGACCGTCTGTCTAC